>NZ_JAAGNZ010000004.1 GCF_010747415.1 Spirosoma agri
GGCCACCGACGAACAGCCATTGGCCGAGAGGACCGTTACTGAATACATCCCAGCACTGCTCACCGTGGCCTGATTCGTGTTACCGATCTGGCTTGCCCCATTGCTGAACTGATAGCTCAACCCGTTGGGACTGGCCGTTAAGGTCACACTCGTTACCGAGCAGGTTAGACTGCCGCTGCTCACCAGACTCGCTACCGGAGCCGTTTGATCCTGACCTACACTTACACTGGCCACCGACGAACAGCCGTTGGCTGACACCACCGTTACCGAATAAGTACCGGACGAACTGACCGTCCGAACGGCGTTGGTTGACTTATCGTCCCAGACGTAGCTACTGCCCCCGCTGGCTGTCAGGCTCACCGTCGGGCTGGCACAGGTCAATGTTGGATTCGTTGGGCTGATGCTGGCTGTCACGGTTGCATTCAGCGTGACGCTGACTGACAACGTTTTGGTACAGCCATTCGCCTTGTCAGTGGCCGCAACATACAGCGTCGTACTGCTGCCGGGAGCCAGATTAGTGGCCGTGAACGTATTACTGCCCTGGTCATAGGTGCCCGCCGACTGGGTTAGTGCCGGATCGGTATACCAGGTTGTGCCCACCGAAAACTGACTGCTGTTACCGCCCAGTTGCAGGGCCGGATTGATGGTGTTGCCGCAACTGCTGACGGGTCCCGCGATCACATCGTTATTGACCACGTTGGTAAAAGGATTGCCTTGGGGATAGCTGAGGAGGCCGTTGTTGGTCAGCGTACCGGTGCTACTGTGGGTTCGGGTGGTGTTGACGGTGAACAGGCCCGCATTGGTGAAACTGTTGCTGTTGCTGATCGGAGCAGCGACCGTTAACGTGGCGCAGGCGCTGTTGGAAAAAGTACCCGCATTACTGATGCCATTGCCCCCGATGCTACCCAACGTGCCTATAGCGACTGTACCGGCATTAGTGAAGGTGGCCATCCCATTATTGGTAATACCGTCCTGACCGGACGCCGTCTGGTCGATTTGGATGAGCCCCCCGGCCTGGTTGGTAAACACAGCCGCTGCGGTCCCCTCCCCATTGCCATTCCGCATACCCCGTTCACCTAGGGCCACGCGGTTACCCATACGGATCTGGCCCGCATTAGTAAAATTACCTCTGTTCGTCAGACCGCGATTTACCCGGTCGATCTGGATTTCGGCACCGGCGCTGTTGACGAATGAGGTGCCATCGACGAGAATACCCGCAGCACCCGTGTAGGCAATCGTTCCGATGCCGATTTTTCCGTCATTCCGGAACGCCCCGCCGGTGTTCCAGATGCCATTGCCAAATGCCCGGTCAGCCCTGATCTCACCGGTGGCCGTATTGGTAAACGCCCTATTATTGGCGATACAGTCCTGCGCTGACAGCGCTACGTTACCAATGGTCAATCTCGACGCATTGACGAAGTTGGCTTCATTTATTAGCCCTCTGGCAGCAGTCCGGTTGATGGTGATATCTCCCCCCGGATTGTTAGTAACGGTTCCCCCGTCCACTCGAAGGCCAAAACTGCCCACGTCCGCAGTGCCGCCAATCGTGATGGCCCCGGTATTGGTAAACGTTCCCGATGAGTTTAGCAATGCCGAAGCCGTAGACCGGTCGATGCTGATCTGCCCCCCGGCGTTGTTGGCTATGCCACGATTCCAGAAGCCGATCTGACCAAGGGCGGCTGTGTTGCCCAGCACCAGCTGACCCGCGTTTTGCACCGTTCCCCGGTTGCTGAACGCCACTGTATTCCCATCCAGACTCTTTGCGTTGTTGATGGTCAGGGTACCCGCAGCCGTGATGCTCAGCGAGGCCCCGCTTTGCACCTCGACCGATTTGGCCGTTGCCGCGGTGCTCAGCACAGGCTGATTGGCCGGTGCCGAGGGAATGACCACGTCATCGGTGGCGGTGGGCACCGCGCCCGAGGCCCAGTTACCGGCCGTATTCCAGTCGGTACTTAAGCAACCTGTCCAGATGGGACCCGTTAAGCCTGCCCCACAAGCGAGCGGGTTAACCGTCAGCGTGACGCTGGCCGTACCCGAGCAACCCGCCGTGGTGGTACCTGTTACCGAGTAAAGCCCGGCCGCGCTGACGACTATACTGGTTGAAGTAGCCCCAGTGCTCCAGGCGTAGGCATCGGCCGGTTGACCTGACCCTCCCGATGCAGTGAGGGTAGCACTTTGGCCTGAAGTGATGGTCAATGATGGGCTAGCCGTAATGACTACGTTAAACGAATTACCCTGCGCTTCGTAAGCGCCCATGTCGATACGCCCCCCATTGAAGAAACGAGCATTACCGGCCAGATCGATGCTGCCAACGGTGGTGGCTGGGGTAGCCGGGTCGCCCGCGTTGATGGCTACCGAGCCACATCTCAACTGGGTGGTCGTAGTACTGGCAAACGGTGACGTAGTGGTGGTCAGGTTGCCCGTGCCAGGGTTGTAGCCCGTTACCGACGACTCGAACAAGCTGTAGCTGGTGGTGATCAAAGCGCCCTGCTGGTTGGTGAAGGTACTAGCCCCGCCGTTACCCCACACCACGCAGTTGATCAGGACGGGGCGGCTGGTTCCTTGAAAGGCAACGCTGCTCATCGCCCTGCCGGAACCCGCCGAGTTGGCCTGAAACGAACAGTTGGTCAGACTGGGATTACTGTTGCCCCCTACGCTGCCATCGTTGAAGATAGCCCCACCCTGACCGGCAGTATTGTTCTGGAAGGCGCAGTTGATCAGGCTGGGACTACTGTTGCCGTTGGTGAAACCGGCGTTATAGAGGGCCCCGCCCCCATTGGCGGCTGAATTGCCAACAAACAGACAGTTACGAATCAGGGGGCTACAGCCGTTGTTAGCGCCATTGCCATTGTTGATCATTCCCCCGCCCGAATCGTCAGGTGAGTTGCTGTTGGCATTACCACCGGTAATGAGGAAGCCATCGAGCACCGCCGAGTTGGTCAGGCCGGGGGGGTTATTGACAACGTGGTAGCTGTTATCAGCGGAATTGCCCGCGGTACCAATGTCGCCACTGAGTACGGTCATCAGCGGATTACTCAGCACCCGCTGGCTCAGGCTGGTTTCGTTACCCGCAAAGCCGCCGTAAATGGGTATCCCGTTTTTCATCGAGAAGCTGATTGTGCGGTCGGTGTTGCCCGCCGGGCCGGGCTTATACGTACCAGCAGCTACCCAGACCTGCTCAGCACCGGTGAAGTTAATCTGGCTTTGCAGATCCCCACTGGCGTCGGCCCAGCTGTTGCCGCTGCCCGTCGCACCCGCCCGGACGTAGCGGATGGGCGTAGCGGACACTACGCGTAGGACGTAGGCCGCACTCACCCCCGAACAACTGGTGGCATTCGTAGCTTTAACGGTAATCGAAAAACTGCCCAACTGAGTAGGTGTGCCACTCAGCGTGCCATTGGACGCCAGACTTAGTCCAGCGGGTAAACTACCGCTGGCCAGACTGTAGCTGTAGGAACGGTCCGGCGATCCGGCAGTGCCGCCCGATGCCGTAAAGGTCTGGCTGAAGGCTACACCTAGCGTCGCCGTGCTCACGATGGGGACGGTGATGGTAAGTCCTCCGGCGGCCTGATACTCGTAGGCACCCATATCAACCCGGTCTCCGAAGATGCGGGGATTACCCGCCAGATCAGTCGTAACCCCTACTAAACCAGTAGCCGAGTTCAGCCCCGCGTTGACAGCCGGGCTACAGGCGAAGAGAGCTGGATCGCTGGCGCTGGCGAAGGGCGAGACGGTGGCGGTACGATTACCCGTACTTCCCGAATAGCCAGTCACGGAGGCATCAAATAAACTATACGTGGCTGAGATCGTCGTTGAATTATTGTAAAACGTGTTGGCTCCGCCATTGCCAACCAGTATACAGTTGATCAGGGTGGATGTAGATACAGAATTATTGCCATACCCAAAGCCATATAGCACTCCCCCGCCGTTAGCTGCTGTATTAGCTCGAAAGGTACAGTTGGTCAGCACCAGGTTGATTTCACCCTCGTATCTGGTAAAGTTGTAGATGGCACCGCCGGAGGGAGCGATATTGGATTGGAACAAACAGTTCGTCAGCTTAGGACTACTCATGTTACCCCCGCGAACACGACCCGTTAGGTTGAAAATGGCCCCACCACCGCTAACCGCCGAATTAGACTGAAACGAACAGTTACGAATGAGTGGGCTGCTGTTACCATTAAAATCCCCATAGTTGACAATGGCTCCTCCGCTATTGTTGGCATCAAAATACTCATCGTTGCTAGCGGCACCTCTGCTGTCTGCACGGTTGGATTTAAACGAACAGTTGGTCAGCGTCGGGCTGCTGTTACCTCCATCGCTTTTTCCATCGTTGTAAATTGCCCCGCCGGAGGCAGCACTGTTGTCCTGAAACGAGCAGTTCGTCAATTCGGGGTTACTCGTACGGTTAGAAGAACCATTGTTATAGATAGCCCCGCCGGAGATGGTCGCTGAATTGGCCTGAAAAAGACAGTCCGTCAGTTTGGGCTGGATGGCGGAATCAGATCCTCCAACGTTATAGATTGCCCCACCGTTGGAAGCGGTATTTGCCCGAAAGACACAGTTGGTTAGTACAGAGCCGCTCGCTCCCGAGATACCGCCGTTGTAGATAGCCCCACCGGAAACAGCCGAATTAGCCGTAAACAAACAATTGCTGATTTGTGGGCTGCTGGGCGGACCGGAACTTGGGTTTGCGAACGATGACTGGCCAACATTACACATTCCCCCCCCAATATTCTGTGGCTCCTGAACTGGCCCTGGTTCGTTGGCATTGCCACCCGTAATGACAAAGCCATCCAGCACCGTGATGCTGGTTACTCCAAGGCGATTCAGAATGACGTGAAAACTGTTGTCATCCGGATAGCCTACTTCGCCAATATCACCGGAAAGAATGGTGGTCGAGGGGGTGGTCAGGTTAATGGCTGGGCGGGCACTCAGCGCCGTTTCGTTGCCGGCAAAGCCTCCGTACATGCTCACACCATTCTTCATAGCAAAGCTGATGGTCCGGTCGGCGTTGTCGTTACCACCGGGTTTATACGTACCGGCTGCCACCCAGACCTGCTGACCACTGCTGCTGGCCGTTATCATGGCCTGCAAGTTGCCACTGGCATTGGCCCAACTGCTGCCACTACCGTTCCCGGTAGCTGCTGGTTTAACGTAGCGAACGGCCGGGGTCGCGTTCGACTGGGCCTGAGCCAGCAGACTAGCGCCTGACAGCAGCCCGAGCAAACAGAGAGCCCGCACCAGAAAACGGATAGAAGAAGGTAAAGAACGTGTCATAGGATACTTTTAAAATCGTTGTTTACGGAGAAAAGACGTTGATTTATGAAAAATGGCGGACGACTCGCGCAGCGCCGGAAACCAGCCAGCCGCTACTCATCCCTCGCCCGAACACAGAGATTCCGCAACCAATCCCGATTTAAAGAGATATCCTGGACGGCCTGGGTATCGTTGGTAAGCGACAGACAGGTCTGGTAAACCTTGCCCAGATAGCGCTGGTAGAGTAATTCAAAGTCGTGATCGGCGGGAGTCGTCGGCAAAGGGTGGCCGAGCGGCTCGTCGGCGGGGGTCTGTTTTTTCATCGTCATTCAGTAAGGGTGTAATCGGCTACTGGGTGAGTCTAATCCCTTCGACAGGGCGGCATCGGTTGAGGATGGGCCCTGTCGAAGGGATGGAGGCATGCGAACCAGCTAGAAGCGTAGGAGTTTGACGTGTTGCTGCTGGGTGGGCGTGCTCACGCGTAAAAGCAGAACCCCGTTGCTGGCACCCAGCGATAGACTCACCCGTTCCACGGCACCCGCCTGATCGATTCGTTGCGTATGGACCGACTTGCCTTGCCCATCCACTACGTTGAGCTGCACCGGTTGACCCGCTGCTCCGTTGATCTCTACCTCGGCGGAGTTACCGGCTACGGGGTTACCCAACACCCGAACGGTTAGACGCGCACCCGCTTCACCACTGCCTATTCGGGCCGATGGCGTACACACAGCCAGCCAGTTGTAGCGATACGTACTCACGGTGGCTCCCTGCTGGGCGCTCAGGGTGATGGTCGGGTTGTCGGTGTATAGGTTCAGACTATACGGACCCGGATTGGTAGTAGCCACCAGCTCGTTGACCACCGAGAAACTGATGGGTGCTGCGCTTACCCCGGCGTACTGGGGGGTGAAGGTCAACCGCCGTTCGCCCGCACTGAGCACCTGACAGCTCACCGTCGAGACCCCCACGATGGCGAAACCTGTCGGTGGAGTCACTGGCATCGGGTTCACCGTCAATTGGAAGCTCGTACTCACCTGCAAGCCACCCGGATCAATCGCCGTTACGTTGACGGTGGATACCCCTGTTTGCGAAGGAGCACCGCTGATGATCGAACCACTCAGACTTAAGCCCGCTGGCAAACCCGACGCCTGGAAGCTCAACGCCTGTCCATCAGGATCAGAAAAATAAGTGGCGAGTTGTAACTGATAGCCTTGACCTACCAGAATGCTTTGACTAGGAACACCCGTGGTGGTCGGCGGCTGATTCGGACTCGTGCCACTCTGGCAGGAAGCCAGCCAATTGTAAGCAAAGCGCGCTTCCGCGTTACCCGCCTGCGTAGCGACCAGGGTGATCACCGGGTTGTCGGTGTAGAGCCGCAGCGCGTAGGGTGCCGGAGCCGTCGTGGGGGCCAGTTCGTTGACCACCGAGAAGCTGATGGGATTACTGTTCTGCCCCGCGTACTGGGGGGTGAACTGCACCTGGTAGCCACCCTTAGCTTCATCGATCAACTGACAGTTGACCATGCTCACCCCCGTAATGGCAAAGCCACCGGGACGAATCTGCACGCTCAGCGGAGTGGACGAGCTGCTGGTGCAACCGTTCAAACTACAGGTGGCTGAGAGGGTATAGTTGCCCGGCTGGGAGAGCGTGTAGGTGTTGCCGTTAGCCTGCCCTGTTCCACCCAAAGCGGTCCAGTTAATCGTCCCCCCCGGGCAGCCATTGGCCGTGACGGTGATGGGCTGGTTAGTGGTAGCGGTCGCTGGACTAGCCGCCAGCGTTGGGGCGGTAGGGGCATTCGTCGTGCCGCTGATCGTTGCCTGCGCCATCGCCATACAGCCGTTGGCACTGGTTACGGTTACGGAATACGTACCGGACGCACTGACCGAAATACTCGACGTGGTTTGGCCCGTGCTCCAGGTGAGGCTGCTGACCGACGTGCTGGCCGTGAGCGTGGCGGTTGGTAGGCCACAGGTGAGCGTCGCTGTGGTGGGGCTAATGCTCACCGTGGGCTGGCTGTTGTCCTGAGTCACGACTGTACTGGCCGTGTTGGTGCAACCCGTGGCCGTGTTGGTCACGGTGACCGAGTAGGTTCCGGCGATGTTCACCGTGGCCGTGTTGCTAGTTCCCATCTGAGTGACCCCTGAGCTAAAGCGGTAACTCAGCTCATCACCCGCGTTGGCCGTTAGTGTCACACTCGTCACCGCACAACTCAGCCCGCCACTGGCCACCAGCGTAGCCGGTGGGACATCCTGGGCGGATTCGATGTGTACCGCGTTGCTGGTGCCCGAGCATCCATTACTGCCCGTTGCCGTCACCGAGTAGGTACCCGCTGTATTCACCGTAATACTGGGTGTCGTCTGCCCGTTGCTCCATAGCAGGGTCGGGGCGCTGGTATTAGCCGTCAGCGTCAGTGTCGGGCTGGCGCAGGTCAGCGTGCCGCTGGTGGGAGTAATGTTTACTGACGGGGCGGTCTGATCGCTGCTCACCAGGGCACTGGCCGTGGCTACGCAGCCGTTGCTGCCCATCACCGTCACTGAATACGGGCCAGCGGTAGTGGCCGTGATGGTGGTCGTTTGCGCACCGGTGTTCCAGCGGAAACTACCCGTACCCACCGCCGTCAGCGTTGCTGATGGGTTAGCGCAGGTCAAGGTGGCGCTCGATGGACTGATTGATACCGTCGGGGGCGTCTGATCCCCAGTCACGGTGGTGCTGGCTACCGATGAGCAGCCATTACCCGCCAGCACCGTCACCGAATAAATACCCGCTGTCGTGACCATGGCCTGATTGGTGGTTCCGATGGGCATGGCTCCGTCACTGAACCTATACGATTGCCCCCCGGGGCTGGCCGTCAGCGTCATGCTGGTCATGGTACAACTCAAGGGCCCACTGCTGGCCAGGCTAGCCGACGGAGCCGCATTGTCCTGGCTGATGGTGATACTGGTGGTGCTAAAACAGCCCGTGGTAGTGCTGGTCGCCGTCACCGAGTACACCCCGGCCTGGGTCACCGTAGCCCGGTTGCCACTTTGGGAGGCCACGGTGGGACTGAAGCGGTAGGTGTCCCCGCCCGAGGCCGTCAGCGTCAGGGTGGGCTGGGAGCAAGTGAGCGTGGTCGAGGGGCTGGCTGATAGGGTAGCCGTAACGACAACTGTATTGCTGGTCACGCTGGTGGTCGTGGTGCTGGTACAGCCGGCCTCGTTGGCCACCCGCACGGTGTAGATGCCCGGGCTGTTCACGCTCCGGGTATCCCCGGTCCCGGTCAGTACCTGGCCATTTCCGTCGGTAAAGGTGTAGGAACGGCCTCCAGTGGCCGTCAGGGTGACGGTCGTCATCGTGCAGCTCAGAGGGCCGTTGTTGATCAGGCCAGCGGTGGGCAGGTTGCCCACGATGACCGTGGCCGAACCGCTCATGGTTTGCTGACAGGTCGTGCTGGTGTTGATCGCCTGTACGGTGTAGGTGCCTGTGGTGGTCTGGCTGCCAAAGCTGAGCGCACTACCGGTGCCGGCTACCGCATTACCCACCGCATTGCCATCGCGCAGCAGCTGGTAGCTCACGCCGGTTTGCGAGCCCGCCAGGCCAACCACCACCCCACTACCCGCTGCGCAATAGCTGCCGCCACCGGTGACACTGAACGGAGTCGGGAGCGGGTTGGGCGTTACGACGGCGGAGCCGGTCATGCTTTGCTGACAGGCCGTGCTGGCATTGGTGGCCTGCACGGTGTAGTTACCAGCTGCGGTCTGGCTGCCAAAGCTGAGCGCGCTACCGGTGCCGGCTATCGTATTACCCACGGCCTTACCGTCGCGCTGTAGCTGATAATTCACCCCCGTCTCAGAACCCGACAGGCCGACGACTACCCCGTTACTCCCGACGCAGTAGCTGCCCCCGCCGGTAACACTGTATTGAGTTGGTACTGCATTGGCGGTGACGCTCACGCTGGCGGTAGCCAGACAGCCCAGTCTATCGGTTACATTGACCGTAAAGTTAGGCGTTCCCGCAGTGGTGGGCTTGACCAAAGTAGGATTATCGCTGGTACTGCTTAGCGTGGCTCCCGCTGGAGCAACCCAGGTATAGCTGTATGGCGTATTGGGTGATCCGCTGGGAGTAGCTTGCAGACTCGTACTGATGCCTACGCAAACCACCGAGGGCGTAGCCTGCGCCGTCACGGACAGGGTGTAGGACGTGCCCCTAAATTCAGCGGCCCCCATGTCGATGGTGCGCACCTTGCGGGCATTGCCCAGCACATCGGTAGTCGTCGCGTTGACCGCATCGCTGCCCGCATCGATGGCGGGGGCGCAGGCCTTGAGGTCCGGTCCGGTGCTGTTCTCAAAGGGATCAAACGTGGCGATGATGTTACCGCCCTGGTCGTTGTAATTGAAAGGGATGGGTTGCGTTAATGTGTAACTAAAATAGTTATTAAACCCAGCCGCAACGTTCTGTCCGCCATTGCCCCATAAGACGCAATTGGTCAGGTTGATCCTGCCATCATTAAAGGAATACACGGCCCCTCCCGCTACGCCCGACGTATTGGCCCTGATGGTTGTATTGATGCACGTGGCTACCGACCCGTTGCCGCTCAACAAACCGCCCCCGTAGTTACCCCTGTTACGCGTGAAGAAGCTATTGACAATCGTCGCACTACTGTAGTTGAGATTTAGCCCGGCCCCAAACCCGCCAAAGGCCGTGGCCGCGTTCTGATCAAAGACGCAACTCACTAGCTGAATTGGGGTTGATCCACTTATATAGAGACCTCCGCCGAGATAGGACGTCTGGTTAGCCGTAAACTGGCAGTTGCGCAACTGGTAGTTGGAACAGTTTAGTAGCGCTCCCCCGGCCCCAGAGCCATTGCCCTGGGGCGCGCTGTTGTTGATAATCTGACAGTTGTTCCAACTCCCGCCGGTAGCGCCGTTCTGCAGATAGATGCCACCGCCAAGTTCAATACAGGTGTTGCCCGTGATCTGGCAGTTGGCCAGCGACACGTTACCACTGATCCATATACCGCCCCCCCGCTTGTCTGTACCAGTACTGCCGTTGGCGTTACCTCCCGTCATACAAAGGCCATCGAGTAGCGCTACTTCGCCTGCATTAAGGCCGACGTAGACGACATGGTAGGCGTTGTCAGCCTGATCGCCGATGGTGCCCAGGTCGCCCGATAGCGTCGTGGACGACGGGGTGGTCGTACGGGCACCAGCGTTACCTTCGGTGCCTGTCGCCCCTGTAAAGCCGCCCAAAATAGTCACTCCCGCTTTCGCTCTAAAGGTAGCGCTTCGGGCGTCGGTCAGCCCGCTGGTACTGGGTTTATAGGTGCCCCCCGCCATCCAGACCTGATCGCCTGATGCTGACGCGTTGATCATGGCCTGCAAATCACCCGAGGCATTGCTCCAGGTCGCGCCCGTACCCGTAGCGCCCGCTTTGACGTACCGGATGGTAGACGCAGCCGGGGCCATCAACCGGGCTGATCGAGTCGGGGCTGGAACTGGCAGGGGCTGGTGGTCCGTTGGTAGTAGATTTATCTCCGGAACAGTTGTGCCGGGCTGCCCGGTTTGCGCCCCGGTGGTGGCTGGGGTCACGCTCGACTGGGCCTGGGCCAGCAGACCGCTGCTTAGCAGGAGCAGGCTGAGCGCCCGCAGGCTAAACCAGAAAAAAGAAGGTAAAGAACACGTCATAAAGTGATCAGTTGGATGGTTACGTAGAAAGAAAATCCGCCCCGTATGGTGTTGGCAGGTTAGACGTTGTCTGTGGAAAAGATCGGGGCAACGTCTGCCCAGTGAAGGGAGGAAGCGGGGTGAGACAATGCCGGGGCAAGTTTAGGTCAATGCCCAAAAACATATGTGCATATTTCGCCCAAATAGGTGCATATTTCACCCAAGCATGTGCACATTTGGTGCAGTATGGTCAAAAAGTGCAAAAAACAACGGGTAAACGTATCTTATGTATTGTATTTTCAGCGACTCAGGCCATTTGTCAGGAGCGGCTTCCCGGCCCCTTCCGGGTAGGCCAGTGAGCCGTAAATGAATACATGTCTAGTATACCTATCTTACTAAGATACTACTTATATTTGGCGTCCCGTTCGTCGAAACAGGTACTAAAATAGCATACGTTGAAGCAAGTAGTTGGCCTGGTTTTAGCCCTGTTAGTCGGTTTCTGTTCATTTACCAGGGCGCAGCATTTTGTGGCCTCCGTTCAGCGATATGGCCCCGAAGACGGCCTGGCCCACCGTGAAGTGAACGCCATTTTCCAGGATCGCCGGGACTTCATGTGGTTCGGTACCAAGTTTGGGCTCAACCGCTTCGACGGGGCAACGTTCACGACGTACACCCAGGAGAAAAACGGGCTCGACTTTGACGATATTCGTTCCATCGCGCAGGATGCCGACGGGCTGCTGTGGCTCCTAGGGCCCGAGGGGAAAGCAGACATCACCCTCTTCGATCCGGTAACGGGCGTGGCCACCTCCTTCGAGAAACGCTTCAAACAGCTCCGGCCTAACCTCCCCCCGATATTTCCGCAACAGACACTGCTGACTAGTCAAAAAGGAACAATCGCCTTCGTAGATTATCAGCCGTGCCGGCTAAATACCTACCACCCCCGATCGGGCCTGAAGACGGTACCGTTACCCCAGTATACGACACTGACACTGGTGGCCTTTACCGCCCGCAATACCGTTTGGGTTATTGCCAACGGGAAACAACTGGTGGAACTCACACCGGATGGGCGCGTACTCCGTACGTACGACCACTCCGAAACTATTCATACCTGTTTCGGGCAGCGCCATGCGGGTACGGAATTCTTTTACACGACGTCGACAGACCCGCTGCAACCGTATTCGGGCCACCTGTTCAAAATCGACGTGTCGGGTCGGCGGCAGGAGCAACCCGTTGAGCAGATCAGTTCAGAGAAACTACAACAGCGACTTCTCTATGCCTTCGACCGGAGCGGACTGGTCTGGAATGGGTATCAGTTGCGAGATACAGCCAATCGGCCGTTTGTCGACATCAGCAACAAACTGTCCGGTGGTTCTGTCGACAACCGAAGCTTTTTTCGCGACAAAAACGGGAGTTTCTGGCTGGGCACCAGCTTTGGCCTCTACCAGACCCGGATTAGTCAGAATTATTTCCAGCGGTTGTTCTACCTGGACGGCATCGGAAAACAACCCGCAGCCCGGGGCATTACCGTCGTGGGCGATACACTCTATACCAATCTGGAGAATGACATGGGGCTATTCGCCAGCAGTCTCTCGGGAACCTCGGTCCGCCAGGTGTTTTCCAATCGACGGTCATTCAGAAGTTTGAGTGGTAAAGTGGGACGCAAATTATATCTGGGTGAAGAAAATACGCTGGTGACCTATGACTATCAAACTACCAAAACCAGCATAACGCCCATACCCAGGCCCGGAGCCATCTGGAACATTCATCCGTTTTTGGCCAGTCCCCGCCGGTTGCTGGCCGGTGGGGACCCCGGTTTGTGGCTGGTCGACCCGGTCACTAGCCAGGTTACCAACTTCCGGGGCTACAATCAGTTTCCCGAGCTGGCGCACGCCCACGTACTACACATTGGCACCGACCGGCAAGGTACGCTCTGGCTCTGCGCCACAACGGGCCTTTACACCATCGATCCCAAAAGGGGCGTTACGGCCCGCTACTGGCGGGGTGGCCGGGGGGCTTTCAGGCTACCAGCCGACAGCTACCAGCATTTTTACCAGGACCCGCAGGGGCTGTTCTGGCTGGCAACGGCCAACGCCGGACTGATTCGCTGGGACCGTACCCGGAGCCGCTACCGCCAGTTTCGGCGGGCTGACGGGCTGAACAACGATAATATTTACGCGGTATATGCCGACCGGCGGGGTCACCTCTGGCTCAGCAGCGACAACGGCATCATGCAGTTCGATCCAGTCCGGCTCACGACCCGGACCTACACCGTGCAGGATGGTATCACCAACAACGAGTTCAACCGCATCGCCCATTACCAGGATGCGCAGGGACGGCTTTATTTTGGGGGTCTGAACGGGGTAACGGCCTTCAATCCCCAGGATTTCGAGGCCGAGCCGCCCCTGCCCGATCTGCCCCTGCGCGTGGTTTCCTTTCGCCAGTTCGACACCGGCCGTAACAAACTGATCGACAAGACCGCGGAACTGCTCAGGACCAATCAGATCACGCTGCAACCCAACGACCGAAGCAGTATCCTCGACTTCGCGCTGCTCAACTATACCGATGCCCAGAAAAATACGTACGCCTACCAGTTCAGCGGGCTGAACGATAGCTGGCACTACCAGACCGAACCGTACCTGCGACTGGGCAACCTGCCCTATGGTGACTATCAGTTGCTGATCAGGGGGCAGTCGGCCGACGGGCGAATGTCGGCGGCCCCGCTCTCCATCGAGGTACACGTGCTGCGGCCGTTTTATCTGCGGGGCTGGTTTGCTTTTCCGCTGGTGTTTTTGTTGATGGGTGGGGTGTGGGCCTGGGGCCGGTGGCGGGACCGGCGATACCAGCGGGCACAGATCCGGCTGCAAACCCAGGTCAACGAGGCCACCCAGACCATTGCCCGGCAGGCGCAGGATCTGCAACGGCTCGACGAGACGAAATCACGCTTTTTTGCCAACATCTCCCATGAGTTCCGTACGCCCCTGACGGTGATTCTGGGCATGGCTGATAATCTCTCCCAGCGGACCGATCCCCAGTTGCAACAATCGGCCCTTCTGATCGAACGCAGTGGCCGCAACCTGCTGCGACTGATCAATCAGATTCTGGACCTCTCCCGGCTAGAGGCTGGCGAGATGCCGCTCAAACTCGTGCGAACGGACCTGATGCGCTTCATTCGCTTTGTCGGTGAAACGTTTCAGTGGCAAGCGCAGGCGAAGGGCGTACACCTGATCGTACACACGGAGGAGACAGGTGAGGCCGATTTCAATCCGGATAAACTACAGGACATCATCGTCAACCTACTGGGTAATGCCCTTAAATTTACCCCGGCGGGGGGAGAGGTACGCTGTGAAGTGGTTAGTCAATCCCGTTGGCAGCCCCTTACCCAGGCGGATTACCACGAAGCACTGACGCCAACCCGGCATCTGAACGGCCCTTGGATTCAACTTACCGTCAGCGATACCGGGCCCGGCATTGACCCGGCCAGCTTGACCAAGATCTTCGATCGCTTTTATCAGGCCGGGCCACCTCACGCCGGGCCGGGTTTACCTCGTACCGAATGGGCCCACGGTGGCACCGGCATTGGTCTCTCGCTGGTGCGGGAGTTGGTTAGCCTGATGCAGGGCGGCCTGGCGGTTCGTAATCGATCCGATCTGGAAGGATCTGATCCTTCCAGATCGGACCCTTCCGGGGCAGGTGCTGAATTCGTGGTTCGGCTGCCCCTGACGCGGCAGGCACCTCTGGTCGACGATGTGCGGCCAACGCCCATCTTACCCGCATCGGACCGGGTCACGTCAGACCGGGTCACGTCAGATCCGGTCTGGAGGGATCCGAGTGAGCTACACGACTGGGTCGAATCCGGGCTGGAGGAAGCTCCTGATCGCCCTTTGTTGTTGTTGGTGGAAGACAATGACGATACCGCTACGTATGTCCAGACTTGCCTGCGGGAGGAGTACCAGATCGTCCGGGCCGAAAACGGCCAGATCGGCATTGACAAGGCCCTGGCGATCACACCGGACTTGATTCTGAGCGATGTGATGATGCCCGCCAAAGATGGCTTTGCACTCTGCGACACCCTGAAGAACGACGAACGCACCAGCCATATTCCAATCGTACTACTCACGGCCCGTGCCGCGGTAGACGACCGGATTGCGGGCTTACGGCGGGGGAGCGATGCCTATTTGGTTAAACCGTTCCGGCGGGAAGAGTTGCTGCTCGTTTTAGGTAATCTTCTACAGACCAGACGACTGCTCCAACGTTACTATAGCCATCGGGCGCTGGGCAACGTGCAGCCTGACCCGGTTTTCTCCGACGGAGCTGATGCACGGGAGGACCAGTTCGTAACGAAACTGCGCAATACCCTAGAGCTTCATTTGGCTAATGTAGCCCTCGATACGACCATGATCTGCCAGTTGATGGGCATGAGCCGTAACTCGTTGTACCGTAAGATGATGGCGCTGACCGGCCTGTCCGTAATTCCTTACCTGAGGACTCTTCGCCTGCAAAAAGCCGAAGAGCTGCTTCTCCAGTCAACGTTGAGTGTTGCTGACATTGCCTACGCCGTGGGCTTCGACAATCCCCGGTACTTCAGCCGGGTTTTTTCGGAAGAAAAAGGAGTTTCTCCCAGTAGTTACCGGGATAAGGAGTAACTGACCTCCCTCTTTCATATGCGACGGATCAACGTTGACCCTTCCAGAGGTAAGCTAGTGCTTTACCAGGTTTATTCAGAGCGGAAGACTGATCTGCATTTAGGCAGAGCCAGATCACCTCGGGATTATCCGATGCACTACAGCAAATCCCGCCATAGACAAAACCGGCAGGAATTGGCTATTTGCCTCTTCCTGCCGGTTTTGCAACGAGCAATAACGTATGTAGTTAATAGCCCGGATTTTGCGTCAGGACCGGGTTCAGATCGCGTTCGCGCTGCGGAATGGGATATAGCTTGTGCGTTTCGGTGATGCTGGTTTTGCCTTTCGCTTTCAGCAATGGTACCAGCCGATCGGTCCGGACCAGATCAAACCAGCGGTGACCTTCGGCGTTGAATTCCCACCGCCGTTCGTCCCAGATGGCTTGCCGGAAGGTGTCTTTGGTCAATGCAGTCGTGAAATCGACCGAGGAGGCTCCGATCAATGGAAAACCGAAAGCCCGGCGACGAATGGGGTTGATGGCATCCAGAGCCGCAGCCGTTGGGCCACTGATTTCGTTATCGGCTTCAGCAAACATCATCAACACATCGGCGTACCGAATGATCGGGAAATTGTTGTTGGCATCGCCGAACGCTCTTGCCGACGGATCAACGTATTTGTTGAAGTGCTGGAACGTATTGACGGTTTTTCCGGCACCGTCGATGTACGAATTAATGAACAGTTCCTTGCGTTTATCACCGGTTTTGAAGCTATTGTATAAGTCCATCGTCGGAATAAATGACCCAAAACCCCGGCCCGTGATGGGTGAGTTTTCTGGCGCAAAATACGTCACCATGCCGCTGCCCTGGCCACTGCCCCCGCCCACAAACTGAATCTCAAAAACCGACTCTTTGCCATTCTTATTCGAAATAGCAAAGACATCAACGTACTTGTCGAACAGGCCGTAGCCGTATTTGGCGGCATTGTCGATCACATCTTTGGCTTTGGCGCGGGCATTGGCGAAATCTTTGCGGGTCAGGTAAACCCGCGCCAGCATCGACTTGGCCGCGCCAGCCGTCACCCGGCCCAGATCGATACCCGTAAACTTGTCGGGCAGCGACGTTTCGGCATCAGTCAGGTCCTTGACAATCTGCGCATACACCTCGTCGGCGCTCGCACGGGCCACATCTTTACCGACATTCAGCGACTGGGTTTCTTTCAGGATCAGCGGCACCCCGCCATACCATCGAACCAGATAAAAATAATAGTAGGCCCGCAGGAATTTCGCTTCACCGATCAGCCTTTTTTTCAGCGTTTCATCCATCGGAATCCCCGGAATCCGGTCGATGGCGGTATTGGCGCGGTTGATACCCTGGTAAATTACCTGCCAGGTTTGCGACACCACACTATTGGTGGCAATGGTCTGGAAACTCCAGAGCTGAACCCGGTCGGCATTGTTCAGCAGAGGGTCCATATCATCCGACGGCAAGTCGCCCATGATGATAAAATTCCGGCTTTGGTCGCCCACCTGGTTGGAGATGTCGTAGACGGCATTGACCGCTGCCGTAGCATCGTTCGCATTCGTGTAAAAATTGACCGGAGCCAGCGACGAAGGTGGTGTTTCTTCCAGTGAACAGGCTCCCAGACCAAGCGCCAGCGCAGCTATTAACAAGATTCGATTCGTTTTCATAAAGAGCTAAAGAATGGCAGGTTAGAGTGCGATGTTCAGGCCGGCCAGAATCATTTTATTACCCGGATAGCTACCGTAGTCACTACCCTGGCTCAGTGTGCTTTGTCCAAACCGGTTCACTTCGGGATCGAAACCGCTGTACCTGGTGATCGTAACCCAGTTTTGGGCACTGACGTACACTTTCACGTTATACAGTTTGATTTTGCTCACCAGCGACGCCGGTAACGTATAGGACAGGTTGATGTTTTTCACCCGCAGGTACGAGCCATCTTCGATCTGACGACTCGACAGCACATAGGCATTCCCGACGGCATTGGCGCGGGGAATCTCGTTGCTCGGGTTGGTTGGTGTCCAGCGATTCAGGGTTTCGGCCGATTGATTACTCACGCCCGTCAGCGATTCCTGTTCGAACCGGTTGATGTTGAAAATGCTGTTGCCAGACGTTCCCTGCATGAAAACGCTCAGCTCAATGCCTTTGTAGGAGAACGTATTGGTGATACCGCCGTATAATTTCGGCTGGGCGTATCCCAGAATAACGCGGTCGCTGGCATTGATCGCCCCGTCGGCGTTTTGGTCGACATACCGACGATCGCCGGGTTTAGCGGTTCGCTGCGCCGAGCCATCTACTTCGCCCTGGTTTTGAAAGATACCGCTCGACTGATACCCGTAGAACAAACCGATCTGCTCACCAACCCGCACCAGACCTGAGTTTGGTAACTGAAGGTGTCCGCTGGCATCACCCGAGGCAAACTCCGTCTGATCGCCCAGGTTCAGCACCTTGTTGCGGTTTGCGGCAATGTTGAACGCCGTCGTCCATCTGAAAGCGCCGTTCAGATTGGTCGAGTTGATCCCCAGCTCGAAACCCTGGTTGCGAATACTGCCCAGATTTTGCAGCGCCGACGCATAGCCGGAAACGTAGGGCAGCGGCACCGACAGCAACAGATCGGTCGTTTTCTTGTTGTAATAATCCGCCGTCAGGGTGATCCGGTTGTTCAGTACGCCCATATCGATACCGATGTCTGTCTGAGCCGTGGTTTCCCAGCGCAAATCCGGATTAGCCACTCGCGACGGCCCGATGCCAATCACCACCGTGTTGTTGAAATTGGCATTCTGGGTTCCCAGCGTCGCCAGCGATTGGTATTGCGTAATTTCCTGATTACCACTTAACCCGTAACTAACCCGCAATTTCAGGTCGTTGATGACGGTGTTGCCTTTCAGGAAGTTCTCTTCCGTTAACCGCCAGGCCACCGAAGCCGAGGGGAAAACCGCCCATTTGTTACTGGATCCGAACCGAGACGAACCATCGGCCCGCACGGTAGCGGTAAGCAGGTATTTACCGGCATAATCGTAATTCGCCCGGCCAATGTACGAGTTGAGCTGCCAGTTGCTGGCCGACGATCCCGGAACGAGTGCCGTGGAAGCCGAGCCCAGGTTTTCGTACGTTAAGATGTCATTGGCAAATCCCTGCGAACGCGCTTCGACAGTTTCATACCGGTTGCCCTGCATGGTGTACCCCGCCAAGAACGTCAGGTTATGTACGCTGGCAAAAGTCTTGTTGTAGGTCAGCGTATTTTCATTCAGCCAGGTCGACGATTGGTTATTGACGATCGACGCCTGACCACCCAGCTGTGCACCGGTTGCGGTATTCCGCGACAGATACAGGCTACGTTTGGCGTAATTCACATCCGCTCCGAAACTTGTCCGGAACGTTAAACCGGGCAGAATTTTGTAGTCGGCAAATACGCTGCCGATTACCCGCGTGCCGACGGTCAGGTTATAGGTTCCCAACGCCTGCGCCACCGGGCTGCCAATCTGGATCCGACCCGGCGTATTGAAGACCACCAACGTACCATCGGCGTTGTAAACCGGCTGCGTGGGCGAGAAATTCAGGGCACTATACACCACCGTTCCGCTCGTTCCCCCATCGGCATCCGTTGGAACGGCGTTGTTGCGGCTCCGGATGACGTTCAGGCTGGTTCCGATGTTAACTTTGTCGTTGATTTTATGATCGAAATTGAACCGGAACGAAGCCCGGTCATATTTCGAATTGATAATGATTCCCTGCTGGTTCAGGTAGTTGGCCGAAACTGCGTAGCGCGTTTTATCCGAACCGCCCGAAGCGGTCAACTGATAGTTTTGAATGGGGGCATCCCGGAAAATTTCATCCTGCCAGTTGGTCCCCTCACCGAAACCGGCGATTTGCGCATCCGTAAAAACCGCAGGCCGACTCGCGTTTGCATTTGCTTCATTCACCAGCGTTGCGTACTGCGTTGCGTTCAGCAGCGGCAGTTTTTTTCGCACCTGCTGAATCCCATAATAGGTTTCAAATTCGATGCGATTCTGACCCGACTTTCCTCGTTTGGTCGTGATCAGCACGACCCCGTTGGCACCCCGCGATCCGTAAATGGCCGTGGCCGACGCATCTTTCAGGATTTCCATCGACTCAATGTCGTTCGGGTTCAGGTTAGCCCCACTTTCGTTGTAGACCGGAAACCCGTCAATCACGTACAGCGGCTCGTTTCCGGCATTGATGGAATTGCCACCCCGTATCCGAATCGTTACGCCACCACCCGGCGCGTTCGATGCCTGCGTTACCTGCACCCCGGCGGCCCGGCCTTGCAGGGCTTGCCCGACGCCCGTTACCGGAAGGGCTTTAATCTCTTTGGCCGTTACCGACGACAATGAACCGGTCACATCGCTTTTCCGCTGCGTACCGTATCCCACGACCACCACTTCTTCCAGTGCTTTCTGATCGTCGACCAGCTTAACGGTCAGCTGGCTGCGACCACCAATGGCTACGTCCTGCGACATAAAGCCCAGCGACGAGATGACCAGCGTTCCGTCAGACGGGGCGTTCAGGCTAAAATTACCCTGCGCATTGGTGGAGGTTCCGGTTGTTGTGCCCTTCACAACGACGTTCGCTCCGGGAATAGCCTCCCCAGTAGCGCCGATCACTTTCCCGGAAACCGGGGCGGCTTGCTGAGCCATCAACAGCAATGGGAATTGCAGGCATACCAGCCAGGCGAGCCAGATCCATCGGCTGATACGGACACCATTTCTTTTCATAAGATTGGGACCAACAGGATACGTAATGTCATGAATTCTCATGGGGTTTGTTAACTAAGTGAATTCGGTTTTCTCATTTTATGAAACAATAGTAGTTAGCAGGAGCCTATAAAATGTAGAAATAAGCCAAATCGAACGGTTCGTCCACCTCTTTGAACGGTTTTTCAGGGGCCTGAACGATCAGTCCGCCTGGTAGACCCGTAAACGCCATCCGGAAAAAATTGAACGTAACTAAACTTGCACCTCCAGTATGTCTCAGTAATCCATGTGAAAAAAAACAGAGTTGTCGTAACCTTTGCTGAGGTGGGATCAGTGATGCTGCTCGTTTCGTTGCTCCTGTATCTGCTATCGATCGTTCTTTAGTTTACCCATCCGATCAAATCAGCGTGGTCGGACAACCCTTTTCCCTACTCGACCCCATGCCAAAGCGGCTATCCCTTTCCGTTGTTCTCGCTGGCCTGTGTCTGGCCGTGGTTGTTCGCGCCCAGCCGGTCGGTTCCAGCCCATCAAAAGCGGCTGTCATCTCGATCCTGAAACTACACAATCTGGAAGAAGCTCGCTGGGCCATGCAACAGCAACCCCTCACGGTGACGGCGCAGACCTCGCCACGTAGTTCGGGCGGCAAACATGATTTCTTTTCGGAGGGTGACTACTGGTGGCCGGATTCGACAAATCTTGAAGGACCTTACATCCAGCGGGACGGACTGACGAATCCAGCCAATTTTGTAGCGCATCGGCAAGCCCTCATTCGCTTTAGCCGCATTGTGGGCGCGTTGGCATCAGCCTACCTACTGACGCAAGATGAACGCTATGTTCGGCAGGCGTTTCGGCATCTAAATGCTTGGTTCGTGGACCCGGCTACCCGCATGAATCCGTCGCTGTTGTACGCACAGGCGATAAAAGGGCGATTCACAGGACGAGGTATCGGCATTATCGATACCATTCACCTGATGGAAGTAGCGCAGGGTTTACGAGCTATGGAAAAAGCCAACGGGGTTAACAGGCACTCTGTTGCGGCTATTCGGCGTTGGTTCGCCGACTATTTGACCTGGCTCACGACACACTCGTATGGCAAGGACGAGATGAACGCTAAAAATAACCACGGCACCTGCTGGGTGATGCAGGTAGCCGCTTTTGCCCGACTCACCAACAATGACTCACTGCTGAACGTCTGCCGGACGCGCTATAAAACCCATTTATTACCTGATCAGATGGCGGCAGACGGGAGCTTTCCGCAAGAGCTTCGGCGGACCAAACCTTACGGCTATTCGCTGTTTAATCTGGATGCGATGACGACGATCTGCCAGCTATTATCTACACCTACCGACAACCTCTGGACGTACCAGACGGCCGACGGGCGTAGCATTCGCCGGGGCATCACGTACCTGTATCCGTTTGTGCAAACGAAAGCGAAGTGGCCACTGAAACCGGATGTGATGTACTGGAACGACTGGCCTGTAGCGCACCCATTTCTGGTGTTCGGGGCCGTTACGTTCGGGCAAACCGACTGGTTCAACACCTGGACGAAACTGGATCATAGTCCTCAGGTCGAAGAAGTCTTACGTAACCTACCCGTTCGTAATCCAATTATCTGGCTAAACTAAACCCTACCCTACAGACACATGAAAGAAGGCAGATTCATTTTCGCATCCCTCCTGGTAACCTGCTTCCTAGCAGCTTTCGTCCCCGATTCCCTGATCAAAACAGCCTTCAACCAGGCCGAACAGCAGACGAAGCTAATGCTCAATGAACTAGCGGCTGCCAAGGCGGCAGATTCCAAAGTAGCTTTGGTATCACCCCGAACACTCAACGAAGCGGGCGCGCTGCAACTGGTTCCTGCCCGCGACTGGACGAGTGGTTTCTTTCCCGGCGAATTGTGGTATCTCTACGAATATACGGGTCGGGGGGCGTGGGCTGATCAGGCACGGCGTTTTACGGCTAACCTGGAGCGGGAGAAACTGAATACAGGAACACACGACATGGGGTTCAAGCTGTATTGCAGCTATGGTAATGGCTATCGGTTAACGGGCGATAAAGCGTATCAGGAGATTATTGTTCAGGGTGCGCGAAGTTTGATAAAGCGGTTCAAACCAACGGCGGGGATCATTCGCTCGTGGGATCACCACAAAGAGGTCTGGCAATGCCCGGTCATCATCGACAACATGATGAATCTGGAACTGCTGTTTGCCGCTACCCGCCTGACGGGCGACTCTACGTTCTATAAAATCGCAGTCACGCACGCGAAAACGACCATCCAGAACCATTACCGGCCTGATCATAGCTCCTATCATGTCGTGGATTATGACACGCTGACGGGAAAGGTGCTCAAAAAAAATACGCACCAGGGCTTTAGCGATGAGTCAGCCTGGGCACGGGGACAGGCGTGGGGATTGTACGGGTATACGATGTGCTACCGGGAAACGAACGATCCGCAATTTCTGAAACAGGCCGAAGCGATTGCCCGCTACATGCTCAATCACCCCCATATGCCCGCCGATCTGGTGCCTTATTACGATTTCGATGCGCCCAACATTCCAAACGAACCGCGCGACGTATCGGCCGCTGCGATCATGGCCTCTGCACTGTATGAGCTTAGTACATATAGTTCCAGCTCGCAATATCGCGCCAGGGCCGATCAGGTGATTCGCAGTTTAGTGCAGCAGTACAGGTCGCCGGTTGGTCAACATCACGGGTTTCTGTTGTTACACAGCACCGGCTCGAAGACCAGCGAAATTGATGTACCACTGATTTATGCCGATTACTATTTTCTGGAAGCGCTGCTCCGTTCCAAAAAACTGAACGAGAAGAAGCCGTTGTTTTGACACTATGCCACCTCTTCCAGCTGGTCAGCCGTCTGCTGGCTGTATTCGGTTGGGGTCAGGCCAAACTGGGCGCGGAAAGCCCGGCTGAAATACTTCGGATCACTGAACCCAACAGCAAAAGCGATTTCTGATACGCTTGCTTTTCGCTGTCTCAGCAACAGTTCGGCTTTTTTCAAGCGGGTTGTACGGATCAAATCAATGACCGACAAACCCGTCAGCATTTTCACTTTACGAAACAAAACCGGACGACTCATTCCCATCTCGCCAACCAGACCGGTAACGTTAAATTCAGGGTCAGTGAGGTGCGAATCCAGTATTTTCATCAACTGATTTAGGAATTTCTCGTCGGGGTGGTCCAGTGTCTGCGCCTGTGGCTGTACCGTGATGAGCTGATGGTATTTGGCTTTCAGCTGTTCCCTAAGCAGCAGCAAATTACGAACCCTGGCTTGGAGCAAGATCGGCTGAAAGGGTTTTGTCAGGTAATCGTCGGCGCCGGTTTGCAGGCCCGTCAACTGACTGTCTAGCTCGTTTTTAGCCGTTAGCAGAATAACGGGAATGTGATTGGTACGCGGATCGGATTTGAGCTGATGGGTTAGCGAAAAACCATCCATGAATGGCATGGCGACATCGGCGATAATCAGATCGGGCAATACGCTGGCTGCCTTCTCCCAGGCGATTGCTCCATCGGCGGCCTCGACTACCTGATACGTTTCGGAAAACAAATCCCGGACATACGCTCTTATCGCGTCGTTATCGTCAACAACCAGGATCAATGGCCTGTCTGAATCGGGCAGATCGTCCGGATCAGTTCGCGAGTCTGTTGATTCGACATACAGGGATGGTTGCAGCGAAGTCGGCAGTAGCGGGCTTTGTTCAGGCAATGAGGCCTCCATGTTTCGCTGAGCGAAATCAGGATCGGCGAGTGGCAGCGTAAAGATAAATCGGGTAAATCCCTCCTGCCCAGGCCGGCTTTCCTGGCTCTCGACGCTGATTTTTCCGTTATGTTGCTCGACAATATGCTTGCTAAGAGCCAGACCAAGGCCAAATCCTGAATCACGCGTTTTGGTCTGCCCAACCTGATAAAACTGGTTGAAAATACGATTCAAATCCTCGGTGGGAATGCCACTGCCGGTATCCTCGATCGTAATTCGTACCTGATCATTGATGTCTGATAACGCACTATGTTCCTGCAAACGAACGGAGATTGTACCACCGGATGGCGTAAACTTCACCGCGTTCAGAAGCAGGTTATAGACTACTTTTTCAATCTCGCCAGCATCGAACCAAACGGGTAAAGCCGATACGTCCGACTCGTTGGTCAGCGTTACCTGCCGCGCTCGGGCGTGCTCGCGAAATGAGTCGGTGATGCTGCTCAAAAACGCGACTAAATCGGTTTGTCTCCAGTGCAACTGGCTGTTTCCCGTTTCGTGCTTTCTAAAATCGAGTAGCTGGTTCAGCAACCGCAATAATCGGTCGGTGCTTCCGCGCATCATGGACACTTGTTTTCGAATGAACGGATCGCTTTTGTAATGGTCGGCCAGCACGTCAATGGGGCCCATCACCAGCGTGAGTGGCGTTCGAATCTCGTGGGCAATCTCGGTGAAGAAGTCCAGCTTTAGTCTATGGATCTCCTGTTGCCGGGCTTTTTCGGTATGTTCGACTTCAAGTTCGTGCGTCAGTTTCAGCCGATATCGGTTAAATCGGGACCAAAGCTGCAATAGCCCCAGAAAGGTCAACGCGTAAAGGATATAGGCCCATGTCGTTTTCCAGAAAGGCGGCAACACCTTGATTGTCAATTCAAGCGGCCTTGAATTCCAGACATTATCGTTGTTGGTGCCTTTTACCTGAAGTACGTAATCACCCGCCGGAAGATTCATGTACGTAGCTCGTGGCTCGCTTACGTAGTTCCAGGCGTTGTCGAAACCCAGCAATTTGTAGGCGTACCGATTTTTGTCAGCGTTGATGTAGTTGAAACTAGCAAAATCCAGCGAAAACACATTTTGTCGGTGCGTGAACGTAAGCCCGTTTTCGTAGTTTATGCCCGACTCACCGGTGTCGTCGGAGGACAGGCTTTTGACCGGCTCGTTGAACAGGCGCAGTTGGGTGAATGCCAGCGGGTGCACAATGGTGTTGCTACGTATGCGATCCGGGTGAAACAGGACAATGCCGTTATACCCCCCAAAATAAAGAGTACCATGCCTGTCCTGGTAGGTCGAATTGGTCGTAAATTCTTTACAAACCAGCCCATCGTATTTATTGTAATTCGAAAACCGTGCCCGACTGGGATCAAATTGGGTTAGTCCCTTGTCGGTGCTGATCCACAGATGTCCCCGGCTATCTTCCTGAATGCCAACAATGGTGTTACTGATCAATCCCTGCGCCATTGTGAAGTGGCGAAATGTTTGTTTACCTGGCAATAGCACGTTTAATCCCCCGTCGCGTGTGCCGATCCAAAGGCGATGTTGACGATCTTCGAGAAAACAGCTGACGTAATTGGCACTGATCGACGTCGTGTCGTTGTCGTCATGAACAAAACGAACAAACGTAGGCTGACCGGCCATTTTACGCTGTAAGCCATCTGTTGTTCCAACCCACATCGTTGCGTTCGAATCGATCAGCAAACTGGTTAGATTGCTTGAACTGTGCGAGATTGGTGCTAACGACACTCGCTCAAATGACTGTGTTTCAGGGTCAAATCGGCAAAGACCGCCCAGGTTTGTAACGACCCAGAGCGTTCCCTTAGCGTCGCGTTTAAGATCATAAATTCGATCATTGGGTAACGAATGCGGGTTGTGCGGTTCATGGCGGTACTGGGTAATCGTTTGCCGGCGGAAATCCAGGTAATTGAGTCCTTTCAGGGTGCCAATCCACAGGCCATCCGAACCTTCATTCAACAGGCATTTTACCTTATCGTTCGACAGCGATTGGCTATTTTTGGCGTCATGGCTGTAATGCCGGGCAATGGTTTTATTGGCGTTGATCAGAAAAAGCCCCCGGTCTTCAGTACCAAGCCAAAGTTGACCGGGCGCACTGGCGGGTAGTATAGGACCTGCAATTTTAAACGGTGTTCCCCCCTGTCGATCCAGCGGACGGAATGAGCCAAATTGCCGGGCCAACGGACTATATACGTCAACTCCGCCATAATACGTGCCCACCCAGAACGAGCCATCTCTGTCTAGGAACACCGATCGAACCGAGTTATCGCCCAATGAATTCGGATCAACAGGCTGGTTAATCAGCGCCTGACACCGGCTGCCATCCTGCGCCATAATATACAGCCCCGACATCGTGCCCACCCAGAAATCCCCTTTCCCATCGGGTTGGATTGTCCGAACGGTTTGCGTACTCAAATCCAGGCTGGTAGTGGGGTTCCACGACACAACACGGCCCAACTTCTTGTCGAACAAAGCAATTCCATTCCCTTCCGTGCCAATCCACAGCCGTCCCAGCCGATCTTCGGCAATGGTATTGATACCGTTCGTCGCATTGTGGTAAAGTGAATCGGCGTATTTCAGGTAATAATGCGTCAGTTGAAACTTGCCCGACGGCGTTGGATGAAGTTTGGTCAATCCGCCGGCTGTACCCACCCATACGTCATGGTCGCGATCTTCAACTAATGCCCGAACCTGTTGATTATCCATAGTACGATGCTGTTGAGTTAGGTCCGGTAACGTTTCAATTCGGTATGGACTCTCGGTTTGCAGCCGGTAGAGGCCATTCTGCGTGCCCACCCAAATGTGTTTCTGGTGACCGTCGAGCAGGCAATTAATGGTGGGGTCGAGCAATTTGTTGGTGGTAGTGCCCCCGATCGGAATTCGCTGAAAATTATCCTGTTCAGGCCGGTATTGTGCCAGCCCTTTTGTTGTGCCGACCCACAAGCGGCCTTCCTCGTCCAGCAAAAGACTATTGATCGTATTGGAAACTAAGCTGTGTTTGTTCCCGCTTTGGTTCTGGTAAACGACCACCTTCCGAGAGTCGTAACGGTTCAGTCCATCGCGGGTTCCAAACCACATGAACCCTCGACGATCTTGCGTAATAGCGTACACGCTGTTCTGCGACAAACCTTCGTCGACCGTGAGATGACTGAACGTCTTTTGGGTTACCTGGCAGGTGCCGGGCAGTGCGAGATAAAGAACGTATAGCGCTCCCAGCCATAAAACAGCGGTAAGTTTCGTGTAACTCATGGTAGCCTTTCAACACAGCGTTGGACCCAGCTTATTTTGCTTGTCGGTTCATTGCAGTTCGATCATTAAAACGCATGGTCGATCCTGTTTTTACTCTATATGTCCAGTATAAGCGAAAGAATAGGCACATCCTTGTACTGATTCTGACTAGTAGCGCAGCCGTTTAGAGCTTATTGGAAAAGGTGCTGGAAGAAAAGGGTGGCTCAAGCGAAGGGTACGGAATCCATTACTGAAGCCAGTACAGTCGCTTGTCGGTCGCTTTGTAGTGCGGAACTGTATTGGCTATATCGAAAAAGCGCTAATTTATCTCACCTTTGTGCAAACAATGCGCGATCTACTTCGCCGTAGTCCTCTCGTAGCATCGACATATTAGCAAAAACGCTTTTGGTTTAAATCCAACCCTTATGGACACACATGTACGTACTCGATGCTCGTGGGCAAAAGGTGCTTGGCTGATCCTGGTGGCCTGGGGCCTGCTGAGTCCCAGAACCTTCGCTCAGTCGGTTTCACTAGCCCCCTATAACGTAGTGTGGACTACGCAAAGCGCGAATTCGGGAGAATCGATGCCCTGCGGTGGGGGTGACATTGGCCTTAACGTCTGGGTAGAAAAAGGGGATTTGCTGCTCTACGTCTCACGCAGTGGCACTTTTGATGAAAATAACGCGCTGCTCAAGTTGGGACGGCTGCGGCTCCACCTGAATCCGAACCCGTTTACGCCCGGCTATCGCTTCCGTCAGGAACTCCACTTGCAGGAAGGCTATGTGCGTGTGACGGGCCAGCGGGGAGGTCAGGTTGTTCAAATCATTATTTGGGTGGATGTGTTTCGGCCCGTGGTTCATCTGGACTTGACGAGCCACCAACCGCTGATTGCCCGGCTTAGCTACGAAAACTGGCGTACCCAGGATCGCTTGTTAGCCGTCAACGAAGGAGCCGCCACTTCTTACAAAACCCTACCTAATCTGCCCATAGTGCAGCGACGCGACCAGGTGGCGTTCATGGGCAACGTCCTGCACTTCTACCACCGTAACCAAGATTCGACGGTATTCGACTATACCGTGAAGCAACAGGGGCTAACGGCGCTGAAAGATAGCCTGTGGAATCCACTCCATCAGCTCACTTTTGGGGGCGATTTACGCGGCACAGCTATGATTGCCGACGGCTCAACCATCGGAGTCTATCAGAATACGCCATTTACCGGCTGGCACTTGAAAAGCCGCAGACCAACCCGCTCGACCCAGATCAGCCTAGTCCTCCATCAGCAGCAGACCCCGACCCTGGCCGACTGGCAGCGGGGCCTGGAGCACCAGCGAAAGCAAGCCGATCAGGTAGCCAAAACAGCCCGTAGTCAAAGTCAGGCCTGGTGGCATCAGTTCTGGAACCGCAGCTACATCGTTATTCAGCCTGACAAGGCCGACTCAAGTGCTATACCCTGGCAGATAGGCCGCAACTACCAATTGTTTCGGTACATGCTGGGCTGCAACGCCTACGGTAGCTACCCGACCAAGTTTAACGGAGGTCTGTTCACCTACGACCCGGTCTGGGTCAAGCCCGAGCTGGCCTTTTCGCCCGACTTTCGCGCCTGGGGCGGGGGAACGTTTACGGCCCAGAATCAGCGACTGGTCTACTGGCCCTTACTCAAGAGCGGGGATGTGGACCTGATGAAACCCCAGTTCGAGTTTTACCGGCGGACCTTGCCCACGGCTGAACAGCGCAGCCGTTTTTACTGGGGCCACGGAGGGGCTTGTTTTAGTGAACAGCTCGAAAACTTCGGTCTGCCCCAGGCTTTTGAGTACCTGGCAAATCAGTATGTATTCAAAACGCAGCGCCCGCCGACTTACGATAAGGGAGTTGAATTCAATAACTGGCTGGCCTACACCTGGGACACCGTGCTGGAGTTCTGCCTGATGATCCTGGACGCCGAACGGTTTAGCGGACAGGATATTGCGCCCTATTTGCCACTGATTGACAGTAGCGTACGGTTTTTCGATGAACATTATCAACAGGCCCAACGCCAGCGAAGTACGAAGTCGTTGGATGAGCAGGGCCACTTTGTACTCTACCCAGGCAGTGCGGCTGAAACGTATAAGACTACTTATAACGCCATTACGACGGTGGCGGGTTTGCGGGCGGTTCTCTCGCGGCTCTTGGCGTTATCAGACCGGTATATACCAGCCAGTAAGCGGTCGTATTATGAGGCAATGCTCAGCCGTGTTCCGCCCATCCCCACCCGGATCATGCAGGGTCATCGTACCTTGGCCCCCGCCCAGGCCTGGGAACGCATTAACAACGTGGAGATTCCTCAATTGTACCCCGTGTTTCCGTATAATTTGTACGGGCTGGGGAAGCCCGACTTTGAGCTGGCGTTGAACACATGGCAGTACGACAGTGAAGCCGCAAAAGTCAAAGATTATGTAGGGTGGAAACAGGACAACATCTTTTGTGCCCGATTAGGGCTGACCAACGAGGCCGCCCGGCTAACGGAGCAGAAGCTGGGTAATTCGGCGCGTCGTTTTCCTGCCTTCTGGGGGCCAGGATTCGACTGGACCCCCGACCACAACTGGGGTGGCTCGGGCATGATCGGTTTGCAGGAAATGCTCATGCAAACCGATGGCCGTACGATTCAACTCCTGCCCGCCTGGCCCCGAACGTGGGATGTGGTTTTTCGGCTTCATGCACCCTATCAGACGGTGGTGGAAGGTCGGGTGGTGAATGGCAAGCTCGAACAGTTGCGGGTAAGCCCCCCGGAGCGGGCCAGGGATGTGGTACTGCCAGGCAACTAATCAGGACACGGCTTCACTAGCCAAGGGTGATGCCTAATCGGTCACGATACGATAAACGATAAAGCGATTCACTGTTTCTACTCAATCGTAACCGGGTGGGATACGCTACGGATTGAGTCGGTGCCGTTCAGTCAGGTATTGGCGGGTTCGATAGTCAGACGTCTTTGGTGAAGTTAAGCATCGAAAACCGGTCTACCACTCTGATCGTGGGTTTGCTCTTGATAAGCTTACTTGCTAGGGTTCGCTTTGACATCAGCCATGATCTCCACGTTTACGTAAGCCGCCATTAACTGAACTAAATTGGCGATCGCATTTAGAAGTAGCCCCAAATTATCGAACTTGGTACTTAACAAATCCAGATGCGCTCCCGACTATCGGCCTTACCGCCGTACACCGTACGGCCCCGTCCATCAATTGTAAAGATGTACGACTACAACCTTACGGGGAACGGTGGGGTCTATCGATTAAAGTCTATGAGAAAAATGAAAGTAAGTTACTCCCTCCTGATGGTGTTCGCTTGTTGTTTTACGCATCACATCACACGCGGGCAAACCGGCAACTTGACCTATCAGTTACAGGGGGTTGTTGATCGCGATACGGGAACAGTCACGTTACTGCCAAACGGTGAGGGATTCGATCCAAATCTGACCAACAATTACCAGACTATACTTAAACACGGACGCTTTCTGCTAACGGGAAAAATGGCCTATCCCGGTAGTTACAGAATTCGAATTTCACCCGGCTATATATCATCCTATTTTCTGATCGAGCCGGGGAAGCAAACCATCGTTTGTCACGTTGACTCACTCCGGGAGACGCCCCAACTAACGACGAAGATAATGGCGGAGTATACTCAGTTCATGGCCGACTATGTTGCGCCAATTGGTAAGCAGCGAGAAGAGGCTTTCGAGCAATACATGGATCAAAAACTGGCTACGACAAAGCCACATGTACTGGATAGTTTGCAAACGGCTTATAGTCAGAACCGATCTCGTTTAATCCACCAACAGCAACGGGGATACCTAACCTATATCACGCAGCATCCTGCATCATACGTACCCTTATGGCAGTTGGTTAGGGACATGGGTGAGGGCTATCAACCCATCTTTGATTCACTCTATCAGGCTTTTTCGGCCTCGCTGAAAGCCACACCAACCGGCAGGATGATCGCGCAACGGCTGAACTCGTCGAAAATGACCGCTGTCGGGCAAATTTTTCCTTCTCTGAGCCTGGTTGATATGAATAACAAACCGGTATTCCTCACCGCTGACCGCAAATCGAAATACACGCTCGTCGATTTCTGGTTTAGCCGTTGTGGCCCGTGCTTAGACCAATTCCCTACACTCAAGGAGCTGTACGCCAGGTATCAAGCCAAGGGGTTCACTATCATTGGAATTTCCATCGATAAATCACCGGAAACAGAGTTCTGGCGGAAAACGATTCAAGCCAATGGCTTAGCCTGGACTCAGTACCTAGACCCATCCGGTAAACTCACGGTTGGCCTGCTGTCCATTAATTATTTTCCTTCTAATTTCTTGCTGGATGAGAACGGTACGATCATTCGGAAAGATAGTAGTCCCCAGGAGTTAAGCACTTTTCTTTCGCAGCGACTGTAATTGGTGTTCTACGAAAGCTGGCTGGGCCGAGCGCCAGATTCGCCCCTTAACCGACACACCAGGGCCAAGCCGGAGCTTGACCCAGCCAGAATGTAGATCAACGTCCTGACCCGTTCAGGAGCTAGCTGCCAGCATCATCTTTTGTGATCGGAACAGTACATAAGCCTTGGCCTTATTTCGTCAGGATACCCTTCTCAACGCTGTCATTGAGTAGCTGCTCGGCATACTGCCAGATCGTTAGAGAACCCTGCTGAATCACCTGTTTTTTTGCATATACGTCACCATAACCCACACCGAACTCGCGCCATGTTCCCCCATTATTCGATGTATTCTGTAGGAGAGGCTCAAGTCTGTCCATCGCTCGGGCAAACTTCGCTTCATTGGTTTGCTGTTCTTCAAACTCCTCCCAGAGAGCGATCAATTCAGCAGCCTGATGATCAGGTAGTAAACCAAATATTCGTTTAGCCGCTTGTCGCTCCTCAACCGTATTATCGTGGCTTTTTTGGGTGTCGTAAATGAACGTATCACCCGCGTCAATTTCGACCAGATCATGAATCAGCAGCATCTTGATGACCTTGAGCACATCGATCGGAAAGTTTGCGTGCTCGGCCAGGACAATGGCCATCAGGGATAGATGCCAACTGTGCTCGGCGTCATTCTCGTTTCGGTCGCTGGCAAATAACTTCGTCTTACGCAGGATGTATTTGAGCTTATCCACTTCCTTGATGAACTCGATCTGCCTGAAAAGATTCGTTAACTCCATGTTGTCGTTGTTTAGATGAACAGACAAAATTGCCGGATGAAGATGTCAACGCAATTGCCAATTGACAAGAAATTCATCAGAGGATATTTTTTCTGATCCGACTGAGCGAAGAGGGGGTAATACCCAGGTAAGAGGCCAGCATAGCTAACGGAACGCGATTGACCAGTCCGGGGTAATGGTCAATAAAATTCAGGTACCTCGTTTGAGCGTCCTGGGCTAACATGTTGCTGGTCACTCGTAGCTTATTTTCCAGAACGTAGGAAGTGATTTTAACGAATAAATCCTGCCATCCGGGAATGAGGGCGGCAAGCTCGGTGAAGTCTTGTTTGGAAAAGACCAGAATCCGGCAATCCGTGACCGCTTCGATGTACTCAGCGGACGGCGTCTCTTCGCGAAAGCTGTTGATGTCCACGACAAAGCGGTTCTCGTAGACGAAGTATCGGGTGATACTGTCACCCTGTTTAGTGTAGTAACAGACCCTGAAAATTCCTTCGGTTACGTAGCCAATGTGTCTGGCTATTTTCCCCGCTTCAGAAAAGTAAGCGCCTTTGGGAATGTGCCTGGCTTTGACCCTGGCCTGAATCAGGTCCCGTTGTTGTTGATCGAGTTGGCCAAACTGAAGCAGATACGCAAGAAGTTCTTCCATCAGCCAAAACTAATCAGTAATGGCTATTGATCGATTTGCTGGCTGGCAAATAAGCCCATCGTGATTGGAGCGTCCTGATCAATGGTCCTTTTTTAGTCTCCACCGTCAGAACACACCTTTATCATACCGCCCCCAAACAACAGCGAACCGGCACGTGGATCACCGAAATTTGGCGCGTCAAATCAAGAGCAGGTAAAAACAACTGGCAGCATGGGAAAAGAGGTCGCTCGATCGACACACTCTCCCTCCTACCCGACCCAGCGTTGTTCCGGAAGACGCTGGCATATAGCTTCCCCGTTGTGAGACGATGGCAAAACCTGTAATCTGCCTATATTCGTCTTTTTAAGACCTGGATTGATGATGAAAGCAGTTACAGTATTTTGTGGGTCGAGCCCCGGTAATGATCCCTCGCTGATGAAAACGGCCTACGAACTAGGTCACCGATTAGCCACGGATGGAATTGATTTGGTGTACGGCGGAGCTAAAGTTGGCCTGATGGGTGCCGTTGCTGATGGTGCGTTAGCGCGGGGCGGACGGGTGATTGGCGTTTTGCCCCAGTTTTTACAGACAAAGGAGATTGCCCATCATGGACTTACGGAATTGATCCTGGTCGAATCGATGCACGAACGCAAGCTGAAGATGCACGAATTATCGGATGGCGTTATCGCGCTACCGGGTGGGTACGGAACACTGGAAGAGTATTTTGAAATGCTTACCTGGGGACAACTCGGCTTACATAAAAAACCAATAGCCTTACTGAATATCAACGGTTTCTATGATGGTCTGCTCACGTTAGCGGACACCATGGTCGCGAACGGGCTCCTCAAACCGGTCAACCGGGAAATGATGCTGGTGAGTGCTACACTAGACAATTTGCTCGTGCAGATGACTGCTTATCAGGCCCCTCTTGTTGGCAAATGGGTTACCGCGACCGACGTGTGATGTTGCTTTTTCGACAAAGATAAGATAGCGCGTTTACTCATTTGGAAACCATCAAAACGAATAATTTACGACAGGTCTATCCGCCAATAAGCGTTGGCTAATTACCTGTTTGATAAGCGAACGAACCATGATTGAAACCGACCGTCTGCTCATTCAAAAATTTACCGTTGACGACGCCCCGTTTATGCTCGAGTTGCTCAATACGCCTGCCTGGCTGACGTTCATTGGCGACCGAAACGTGCGAACGCTGGACGAAGCACGTCAGTACATTTTGAACGGGGCACTTAAATCGTATGAGCAATTTGGCTTTGGCTCGTACGTAGTCAAACTTAAAACCAATGGCACGTCAATTGGCCTTTGTGGTCTATTCAAGCGCGATACCCTCGACGATGTCGATATTGGGTTTGGCTTCTTACCCGACTATGCCCGAAGTGGTTATGGTTATGAGTCGGCTTCAGCGGTAATGGCCTATGCGACCAACACCTTGGGGCTGACCCGTATAACGGGCCTCACGTCAGCCATGAATCAAAACTCGATTCGACTACTCGAAAAGCTTGGGTTACGTTTCGAGAAGAAGATCATGTTCAGATCCGACGGCACTGAAACACTACTGTTTGGCCGGACACTGCCGGGCGAATAACGACCATTGCGTTTTCTCAAGTAGAATCAACTGCTTTCCACTGCGCCCCATCCGTGTACTGAGACATGGGTGGGGCGTTTTACTTTTCGCCATTTACAGGAGCTACGCTACCCGCTAACCCAACCCGTTCAAGCAGGCACTAGTTTGCCATAGCCTGCTAACGATAGCAACTCGCTGAATACCTGTGTACTACCAGTCGGTATGTCTTAGTCTAAATACAGTCGCTTATGGCTACGCTCAATCTCCGATTAATACTATACGATGGTGAAACACAGAAAATTTATACTTGTTCATTAAATGATGTTATTATCCATTTTTACAATATTTAATATGCTACATAAGCTTTAATTAGATATATTATATTGTTCTTGATAATAATATAGTACTTTTGATAAAAATTAAAAAACGATTAAGAACCTAGCGTTGTATCACTTCATGAGAAAAATTTTATTGGTCAGTTGGATACTTACTGCTCTTTTCTGTCTGCCAGTGCTGGCGCAGGACTTTACGGTAAGTGGTCGTGTCACGTCATCAGAGGATGGAACGGGCATACCGGGGGTGAGTGTACAGTTAAAGGGGACAACGCGCGGGACAACCACCGACGCTGGCGGAAAGTACCGGTTAAATGCGCCGTCCAACGGTCGCCTGGTCTTTAGCTTTATCGGCTTTGCATCGCAGGAAATCGCCGTAGGTAACAAGTCGTCCATTGCCGTTAGTCTAGTCCCTGATGCGACGAATCTGGATGAAGTTATCGTCACGACGTTCGGTACGGCCAAGCGGGCCTCCTTCACGGGTTCAGCCGGTACACTATCGCCCAAGCAGTTTCAGGATCGTCCGGTCACTAACCTCGCGCAAGCCTTGTCAGGAGCCGTATCGGGCGTTCAGACGAATGCTGGCCTTGGTCAGCCGGGTTCTGCTCCGGATATCCGGATTCGTGGTTTTGGCTCAATCTCTTCGGGTAACTCCCCTCTCTACGTCGTCGATGGCATTCCGTATTCGGGCGACGTGTCGAACATCAGCCCGAATGATATTGAAAGCATTTCGGTCCTGAAAGATGCTGCGTCAACGGCGCTGTATGGTTCGCGGGCTGCCAATGGCGTAGTCGTTGTAACGACGAAAAAAGGGCAGAAAGATCGCAGCTCAATAAACGTTCGCTACACGAAAGGCTTCAGCGAACGGGGCGTACCTGAGTACGACCGCGTAAGTGTTGGCGAGTATTACCCGTTGATGTGGGAAATGTACCGGAATAGTGTGGCGTACCGGGCGACCAATCCCGTAGCGCTGGCCACCGCCAATGCCGATGCAACCAGCCGGCTGATTGGTCTGGTTGGCTACAACGTATATAATGTACCGGACAATCAGGTGGTTGATGTAAACGGACAGATGAATCCGAATGCTCAGTTGAAGTATTCACTCGATGATTTAAACTGGGAGAAACCAATTAGCCGCCAGGGCAACCGGAATGAATTGAACGTCAGTTTTTCGGGCGGACAAAACAAGACCGATTACTTCCTGTCGCTGTCGTACCTGAATGACAAGAGTTACCTAATCCGCTCTGATTTCGAACGGATTACGGGACGTCTCAACATCAATTCGCAGATGAAATCCTGGTTCCGGACGGGGGCCAACATCTCGATGACGCTGAACAGATCAAATCAGGCCGATGCCGGTGGATCGGGCGGGAGTACAGCGTTTGTGAATCCCTTCTTCTTTTCCAGAAATATCGGCCCGATCTACCCAGTCTATGCGTATGATCCGAATAATCCAGGCCAGTTCCTAACGCTGCCCAATGGGAACAGACGCTGGGATTATGGTAACCTGACGGCACTGGGTCTCCCGGCCCGTCCTCAATACGGCGGCCGTCATTCAGTGGCTGAAACAGTGCTGAACCAAAACTATTTCCGCCGGAACGTACTGAGTGCCCGTGGCTACGCCGAGGTTTCCTTCCTCAAGGATTTCAAATTTACGGCCAACGTTGGTACGGATATCACGAACTACAACGGCTACACCTTTGGCAACCCGGAAGTGGGTGATGGTGCTCCGGCAGGTCGTGCGTCGCACGAATTTCAGAACGTTACTGGCTACAATCTCAACCAGTTGCTGAACTACAACAAATCGTTCGGGAAGAACAACCTGGAGGTTTTGGTAGGGCATGAAAATTTTCAGGTGGGTGATAACAACCTGACCGGATCCCGTTCGCAGCTGATTCTGGAGGGCAACTATGAACTGGTTAACTTCACGACGACGACAAACCTGTCTTCCGTTCTGAACACGCGCCGGGTCGAAGGATATCTGTCACGGATCAATTACGACTACGATCAAAAGTATTTCTTCTCGGCCTCGGCCCGTCGCGATGGGTCGAGCAAATTCTATCAGGATACGCGATGGGGTAACTTCTACTCAGTGAGTGGTGCCTGGCGGATCGATCAGGAGGAATTTCTGAAGTCGATTCCGACGATCAATGCGCTGAAACTTCGCGCGTCGTATGGTCAGACGGGTAACGACGGTGGCGGCAACCGATCCGAAGATGCGAGCATCAGCTATTACGCCTGGCAGCCACTCTACGGACTGGGCTGGAACAACGCATCGGAAGCCGGTATTTTACAAACCAGTCTGGGTAACCGCAATCTGGAATGGGAATCGAGCAACTCGTTCGACGTAGCGTTGGAATTCAGCCTGTTCAAGGGCCGCGTATCCGGTACGGCCGAATACTTTAATCGCCAGTCGTCGAACCTGATTTTTGACGTACCCCTGCCTTTATCGGCTGGTATTTCTACCGTTACGCGGAACATCGGAACGATGTACAACCGGGGCTTCGAAGTTGAACTGGGCCTTGAACCAGTTCGCGCGAAAGATTTCGTTTGGCGGCTGGACCTGAACGCGACCACGATAAAAAACCAGATCACGAAAATGCCGGATGAAAATCCTGAGATCATCGACGGAACCAAGAAACTGGCCGTTGGCCATTCCATCTACGATTACTGGCTGCGTGAGTACAAAGGCATCAATTCGAACACGGGTGAAGTGGAGTACCGAGCGACAAACTTCGTGGCGGCAAATTCCCGCATCACCGAAACAGGAGACACGCTCACAACCAGCGTAAACAATGCCCGTTATCACTATACTGGCTCGTCGATTCCAGCCCTGACGGGTGGCTTTACCAATACGTTCCGGTATAAAGGCTTATCGCTTTCCGCATTGTTCGTCTATCAACTAGGGGGCAAAACATACGATGGCGCTTATGCCGGGCTGATGAGTTCGGGTGGCTACGGTAGCGCAAAAAGCACCGACATTCTGAGACGGTGGCAAAAGCCCGGTGACGTCACCGACGTACCCCGGATGGATGCGGGTCGGACGTCCGATTTCGACGCCCAGTCTGATCGGTGGTTGATCGATGCGAGCTACGTGAACCTTCGGAATATCACGCTTTCGTACACAATACCCACGACATTGTCGCGTAAGCTGTTCTTGGAAAACGCGCAGATTTATGTGAGTGGCGAGAACCTGCTCATCCTGTCCCGTCGGAAAGGTATGAACGTTCAGCAGCAGTTCAATGGTGTAACCAGCAATGCGTTTAGTCCCGCCAAGAACCTGGTAATCGGCGTCTCCTTTACACTTTAAGCAACAGAAAACTCATGAAAAAAAGATACCTAACGCTGGTCATGGCCCTAGGCTTACTGACAATGGCTTGCGAAAAAGAATTTTTAGAAACCTCGCCAACCGGTAGCATCGACGCCGGAGCGGCTTATGCCACTACCAAAAATGCTTCGGCTGCAATCAACGGCATCTATCGGGCCATGATTGTTCGGTATTTAAGCTCACAGGCTCATTTCGGGCATCCGGCCATGATGATCATTCTGGATGTACTGGGTGAAGACGTCCTGATTGCGAACACATCCAATACAGGGCATCTGGCCGAAACACGCTGGCAGGCTCACCGGTCAGAAACCTCCGCAGGGAACCAGTTACCTTATGAGCTTTACTATCGGCTGATCGGCAACGCCAATATTGCTATTACCAGTATCGATAATGCTGCGGGTACACAGGCAGAAAAAAATCAGATCAAAGGCGAAGCATTGGGCATACGGGCTTTCTCGTATTTTAACCTGGTGCAGCTCTACGGAAAACGGTACAATGCAGCCGCAAAACCGAACAGCCAGCTCGGCGTACCGCTTATATTGACGCCTACGACCGAAGGGCTGGCCCGCACAACCGTGGAAGACATCTATACGCAGATCAACAAAGATCTGATCGATGCTGCTTCCCTCCTTACCTCTACGCGTACGTACAAGTCGCACATTAATCTGGACGTCATAAAAGGCTTTCAGGCGCGGGTGGCACTAACGCAACAGAACTGGGCAGATGCGGCAAAATTTGCCGCCGAAGCGCGTAAATCCTACACGCTCATGAGTGCAGCTCAGTATCAGGAGGGATTTTCGGATATCAGCAATCCCGAGTGGATGTGGGGATTCGATCACCTGGAAGATCAGTCGGAATTTTTTGGCGCGTTCCACTCGTACATATCCAGCAACTATAATTCCACGAATATCCGCGTAGACCCCAAACAGATCAACAGTACGCTTTATGACCAGATCCCAACAACGGACGTCCGCTCGAAGATGTGGGTCAAAACGCCAACAGCGACCAATTCAGTCGTCCCAACGGGTGGAATACGGGTTCCTTACATGAATCAGAAGTTTCGGTTACCGGGTACACCGTCGACTAGTGCTCAAGGCGATGTTCCCTACATGCGGGCGGCTGAAATGTACCTGATCGAAGCCGAAGCGCAGGCACGGCAGGGAAATGCAGCGGCAGCGGCTACGGTGTTATTCGACCTGGTTAGCAAACGTGATGCATCGTATAAGCTGTCAACCAAAACGGGGACTGCCCTGACGGATGAGATCATGTTTAATCGGCGCGTTGAGATGTGGGGTGAAGGCGTTCGGTTTACGGATCTGAAGCGCCTGAACCTGCCGTTGAACCGAAACAACACCAATGCCAATTCGGCCGTTGTCGTGCTCTTCGACGTGGCGGCTGGCGACAACCAGTGGGAGTTTTTAATTCCACGGCGCGAGCTAAACGCAAACAAAGCAATGGTCCAGAACCCTCTCTAAACGAATACGAATTCCCGCCATAAAAAAGCGCCCGACGGATTGATCCGTCGGGCGCTTTTTTATGGCGGAGAATCTGGAACTACGATGACACCCAATGCTAAACCACGGCATCTTTGAAGCGGTAAATAGCCAGGTTTGGTATCAGATCGTCGAGGCTAACATTCGTATCCTTGAGTTGACCGTTTTCAAGATCATATACCCAGCCATGCACCTTGATATCCTGACTACCAAACAGCCGCTTTTGGACAAAGGATAGCTTCATCACATTCAGACACTGCTCCCGTACGTTCAGCTCGACCAGCCGCCGATGCCTCTCTTCCCCGTCTTCAAGGGCATCAAGTTCATCGCGGTGGATACGATACACGTCCTGAATGTTACGCAGCCAGGTATTCATGTAACCAAAATCATTGTGGGTGGTGGCGGCTTTTACGCCACCGCATCCGTAATGCCCGCAAACGATGACGTGCTTAACCATCAGCGTCTCAACGGCATACTGCAACACAGCCAGCGAACTAATATCGTTGTTAGGTACCAGATTGGCAATGTTGCGGTGAATGAATACGTCGCCCGGCTTGGTGCCCATAAAGGCATCTGGTGATACCCGGCTATCGGAACAGCCAATGTAGAGAAAGTCAGGGGTCTGGTTTTTAGCCATTTCCGAGAAATAGGCTGGATCGAGTTGCAGCTGTCGCTGCACCCATTCTTTGTTATGATTGAAAACCTGATCGTATAAACTCATAAATTTTCTTTATTTTTCATCAAAAGTAACAGAAGCCCCAAAACTTTCCGCTCCGTCTAAAGAGCAGACGCCCAAAAACGAGAGCGAGTCTACTCAACGGTCCTGAAAGCGGATCGTAAACAGGTGCGTTTTTCGCATAGCACTGGGTTATATCAGTTAGCGCTCAGCACCGCGTAACTCTGATTAGCGATCTCCAGCTCTTCGTTGGTGGGTATCACCAGAATTTTAACCGCCGAATCGCTGCGGTTAATTTCCCGAATACCCGCTGAGTGAATGCTGTTCTTTTCGGAGTCGAGGTTAATGTTCAGAAAGTCGAGACCATCGCAAACCTGTTCGCGCATAGCCGTGTCGTTTTCGCCTACTCCTGCCGTAAAGATCAGGGCATCCAGCCCGTTCAACACGGCGGCATATGCGCCAATGTATTTTCGAATTCGGTACGCGTAGATGTCGAGGGCTAGAGCCGCTGCCCGATCGCCCGCTTCCAGCGCTTTCCGAATGTCACGCATATCGCTCTGGCCGGTAAGGCCCTGCATACCCGACTGTTTATTGAGCAGCGTATTTACGTCATCGGGACTGTAGCCCGTTGACATCAGGTGGAAAATAATGGCCGGATCGACATCGCCCGAACGGGTTCCCATGACCAGACCAGCCAGCGGACTAAAGCCCATGCTGGTATCGATCGACTGCCCAGCCCGCACAGCGGTCATGCTGCATCCATTTCCCAGATGAATGCTGATCAGTTTGGCATCCGGTTTTCCCAACCAGACCGCAGCCTGTTCGCTCACGTATTTATGGCTGGTGCCGTGGAATCCGTACACCCGAATGCCATCCTTCGTGTACAGCGATTCGGGAAGCGCGTAGCGGAACGCATACTGGGGCATGGTCTGGTGAAAAGCCGTATCAAAAACCGCGATTTGCTGGGCATTAGGAAACGTATGCTCGGCAATGTCGATGCACTGGTAATTGATGGGGTTATGGAGCGGAGCCAGCGGAAACAGGGCTCTAATCGTTTCTTTTACTGCTGGCGTAATCAGGGTCGCGCTGGCAAAGCGTTCGCCCCCGTGCACGACCCGGTGCCCAACCGCCTTGATCTCATCGACCGAGTGAATCAAGCCAGTGTCAGGGTCTAGTAATAGCTGGAGAACTTGTTGAAGACCGGCCGTATGGTCGGCTATCGAGCCTTTTCGCTCGATGGTTTGAGCGGGTTCAGCCGTCAGAATTTTGTGTTTGATAAAGGCTTCGTTGGTGCCAATTCGTTCGATCAATCCCGTGCACAGCGGTTTGTCGGAAGGCATATCGAACAACTGATATTTTAACGAGCTGCTGCCCGCGTTGATCACTAGAATATACATAAATCTGAAAATGAGCGAGTTGGCTATTGGCTATCCTGACATTGAATGGCCGTAATAACGACGGTGTTAAAGACGTCATCGACTGTACAGCCCCGACTCAGATCGTTAATGGGTTTGTTGAGCCCTTGCAGCATGGGGCCGATGGCAAGTGCACCCGTTTCCCGCTGTACGGCTTTGTACGTGTTGTTGCCCGTATTCAAATCGGGGAAGATCAGTACGCTGGCCCGACCGGCTACGTCGGAGTTGGGTAATTTCTGGCTACCTACCGAAGGATCAACCGCTGCGTCGTACTGGATCGGCCCTTCGATTTTCAGGTCGGGACGCTTCGCCCGAACGATGGCCGTGGCCTGCCGCACTTTTTCTACGTCTTCGCCTTCACCCGATGTTCCCGACGAATAAGACAGCATCGCGATGCGTGGCTCGATACCAAACCGGGCACTGCTCTCGGCGGAAGAAATAGCGATTTCGGCCAGTTGCGGTGCCGTCGGATTCGGGTTCACGGCACAATCACCGAAGACGGATACGCGGTCGGGCAGGCACATGAAAAAGACCGACGAGACCAGCGATACGCCCGGTTTGGTTTTGATAAATTGCAGCGCCGGGCGAATGGTGTGCTGGGTAGTGTGGACCGCCCCCGAAACCATGCCGTCGGCGTGTCCCTGATACACCATCATGGTACCGAAATACGATACATCCAGCATCATGTCCCGCGCCATGTCCAGGTTCACATTTTTGGCTTTGCGCAGTTCGTATAGCGTAGCTGAGTAAGCTTCGTAATTTTCCGAAGTAGCTGGATTGACGATGTTCACGACGCTGGTATCGAGCGTCAGGCCCAGCCGTTTGATGGAAGCTAATACTTCGGTTTCGTCGCCCAGAATGGTCAGGTCCACCACGTTCTGGGTCACCAGCCGGACAGCCGCTTTCAGAATCCGGTCGTCGTTTCCTTCCGGCAAGACAATGTGCTTCCGCTGACTCCGGGCCGTTTTAACGAGCTGATACTGAAACATGTGTGGCGTTATGCCCTCCGATCGGAACGTGACCAGGCGAGCATCCAGCGCTTTGGTGTCTACGTTCTTCTCGAACACATCGATCGCCAGTTCAATCTTCTTCCGGTTGTCGACCGTAATGCGGGAGTGAATGCCGCCGATGGCAGTCGTTGTCCCAAAGGTGCCCTGCTGTACGGTCAGGATCGGAATAACCGTCTGCAATCCCTCGATCAGGCGCGTAACGGGTTCGTCAGGTACTGTTCCGGCCGTTAGTACAATACCCGCAACTTTCGGATAATTCGCGGATAGATTTGCCTGTAACGCGCCGATGATGATGTCGCCCCGGTCGCCCGGTGTTACGATCAGTACGTTTTCTTTGATGTAATTCAGGAAGTTGGGTAGCATCATGGCCCCCGTCACGAAATTGTCGACCTGATTGGATAGCAGACTTTCGCCAACGAGCACTTTGGCCCCCAGCGCATCCCGAATCTCCTTCATGGTCGGGCTTTGCAGTTGCTTTTCCCATGGAATGACGGTAAGCATCATGTCGGTAGGTAACTGCATCCGGAGCAACTCCCGAACGTCGTCTACCTGCTCGGGCTGCACCCGGTTAGCAACCAGACCGAGCACCTGCACTTCCCGACTCTCGAAGCCTTGCAGCGCGCTCAGGGCCGAGCTGATGATCTGCGCGGTGGATTTGTTTTCGCCACTAATGATGATCAGGACGGGTACGCCCAAATTTTTGGCGATATCGGCGTTCGAATCAAACTCAAACGCAATGCCCTCACCCAGAAAATCGCTGCCCTCGATAATCGTGAAATCGCAGCTTTCTTCCAGCTTCTTGTACTTGCTGATGATCGTGTTCAGCATCTCACTCCGCCCTTCCAGTTCCATGCGTTGCAGGGCCTCCTGGCGGGTAAACGCATACGTATCTTCGTAGCTGATCGGCAGCGCAAAGTAGTCCAGAATAGCCTCGATGTGGATTTCTTTCTGACCCGGAAGTTGCTGCGTGATGATGGGTTTGAAGTAACCGACCTTCTGCGTTTTCCCCAGCAGGCTGTTCACCAGGCCCAGCGCGAGAAGTGATTTGCCGGTATACGGCTCTACGGACGCGATAAAAATAGCTTTTGTCATGAAAAGAAGAATAACTCCAGATACAACGGTACAGACTTCCGTTTCCAGTCCCAAAGGTAGAACCTGAGGCTATCGAATTAGTTTCTTCTGGTCTAGTTTCGCACTGACTTGCTGCGAATAAATAGTATTCGGCAAACACCTGGTCGCTTCTCAGGCAACTAAGCGGGATAAAGACACACCCTTAGCCCGGAGAACTGAGTGAGTACGCCTTTACCGGGTGTTTAAAGCGAACACGTGATTACTTGTTGACGGGTTTTAGTACTTTACCGGCTCGTTTACTATCGATCCAAAACAAGCAAATCATACGCCCAGTGAGTCAATTGGTAAAAACGCAACTTTTTCTCTCCGCTATAACGGCCTTACTGGCGCTTAACAACCCGGCCCGTTTACTGGCGCAATCGCTACATCGGCTCCCCATCACGACCGTTCAGGAGCTTCACGACTATTTTAACTGGAAACCCGGTAAGCCCCCCATCATCAGTGGACACCGAGGGGGGATGTATGAAGGCTTTGCGGAAAACTCGCTGTCCTCGTTCGAACATACGCTGGAACACACCCCGGCTTTTTTTGAGACTGACCCCCGGCTTACCAAGGACAGTGTCGTTGTGCTGCTCCACGACGCCACCCTGGACCGAATGACAACCGGCACCGGTAAGCTCTCCGACTACACCTGGGAGGAGGTCAAAAAACTCCGCCTGAAAGATGCCCAGGGTCGCGTGACGCAGGATCGGATTCCCACGCTGGACGAAGCCATTGATTGGGCAAGGGGAAAGACGGTACTCAATCTGGACCATAAAGAGGTGCCCCTTTCGATGACGGCGTCCATCATCCGCAAGCACAAAGCCGATGCGTTCGTGATGCTTACCGTTCACTCGCCCCAGCAGGCACAGTACTATTATCGGGAAAATAAAGATCGGATGTTCTCGGCCTTTATCAAAAACAAAGACGAGTGGGAAGCTTACGAAAAAGCGGGTATACCGGCTTCCAGTCTGATTGCCTACATCGGGCCAGCGATCAAACCGGACAACAAGCAGCTCTATCAACTACTTAACAGCAAGGGAATTATGTGTATGATCTCAGCTGCATCGAGTTACGATAAGCTGGCTGATGAGCAGGAACGATTCAGCGCGTACCGGGCCATCATCGAGGATGGCGCAAGCATTTTGGAATCGGATCGGCCCATCGACGTGGCCCAGGCGCTTAAACCTCTCCGAACGAATCAATCGCCATCGACGAGTGCGCCCACGAAGAACTAGTCAATCCTTTTCTGCGTGATTACCTGCGTAACGATACAAGCCGGGGATCAATTGACAATCAGGATTGCCACCGTTTGTTAAAACACGGCGGATGATATGCCGCTCGATGACCTGGGTCACAACCGATTCCTATAATCCTGTTTTTTCCCCGCTCGTACAATTTCGCGAGGGGGTCTTCCTGATGTTTCAATACTTTCACCAAATGCAATGTCGGAGGAATAAGGTTCCTCTGGCTTACTGTATTCTCAGTCAGACGAACGGGTGAGGAGCGTACAACTAATCGCTATTTTTAGTATCAGAGCAGTTCGGCGGACTGTTCCTTCTTTTGTCAAATGCTGCAACTTAAAAATTTCAGAAAAGCATACATGGGCCACGTCGTTCTTCAGATCGACAATTTTACTATTATACCGGGTATGTATTGGGTTCGGGGCAGTAACGGGTCGGGTAAGAGTACGCTGCTCAAAGCACTGGCAGGCATGACGGCGTTCGAAGGCGACATCATCCTCAACGAACGGGTGAACAGTAAAAAACAGGCAGTAGCCTATCGCAGCGTTGTCAACTTTGCCGAAGCAGAGCCGATTTTTCCCGACTTTCTAACCGGCACTGAACTCATTGCGTTGTTCAAAGCAGCGAAAAACGCGCCAGCTCATCAGGAAGATTTCTATCTGGAAAGCATGAAGATGACGGCTTATGTGAATGAGCCGGTCAGCACCTATTCGAGTGGTATGCTCAAAAAGCTTTCGCTTGTCCTGGCTTTCCTGGGACGACCAACCTGTATTCTGCTAGACGAGCCCCTCACTACCCTCGACGCCGAATCGCTGCCTGTTCTGTACTCCTGGATCACCGGCCTTCGCCAGCAGCAGGAAACAATCGTTTTGATGTCATCTCATCAGACCTTCGAGGAAGGGCTTCTACCAACCGTGCAGGACATATTCGTTGACCATACGACGATCCGGTACACCACATGAAAAAACCCCTGACCCGCGTGTTAGTCAAAGTAGTAGCCAGCGGTTTTTACCGGGAACATACCGGCTTGCTGCTGACTCTGTTCATCCTGATTTTCATCAATTTTTTTTACACCAGTGTCCTGAATCAGACGCACCTCACCCAGGAACAGATCATTCTGAATGCGTTGAAACTAGTCCTCACATCCGTTAGTGAGCCCCTGGGCGTGATCGTTCTGTTCGGTATTTTCCTGCTGTACAGCGTGAAGAGCTGGCAATACGTTGCCGGACGGTTGACAGGCGTAGACGTGCAATTTTTATTGTATAGCAGTACGGCGTTAAGCCCCGCGCGACAACGTCAGTCCTGGGCAATACTTCAGTTTGTGCTGTCACTACCTATTATTGGCCTGGGCGTATTTACCCTGATCATCGGGTTTGCGTTTGGTCACTGGGTCATTCCTTCGGTAATTCCCATCTATCTGCTAACGCTTATCGCCTACAGTGCCTGGTATTATACGCGCCTGATCAATACGCCCCTTGGCGAACCAGCAACGGCGGGTAAACTGACCTGGCTACAAAGGTGGCCCAAGCCCTTTTTCAGCCTGTTCCTATACGAAATCATTAGTAAGAAACGCGTCCCCTATGTCCTGACTAAAGTAGCGTCAGCGATCAGCATTGCTCTCGTTTTCAGCGTATTCCCGGACGCCCACACGGACGTACGACTATTTGGGGTACTCAGTCTGTGCAGTGCGCTGACACATGTTGTTCTCATCTATCAGTCGAGTGAATTTGAGTTGTTCTACCTGCGTTTTACCCGAAACTTTCCCTATCGCCAGTGGCAATTATTCGTCCAGCAAGGGGCTCTGTTTGGTTTCCTGTTGCTACCTGAGCTACTCTGGTTTCTGCTTGTTGGTGACCTCAGAGCGGGACTACTTGGAGCCGGCCTGTTGTTAAGTACAACACTGGTTTTTCGGGCGGTTCTCTACGCGCTCGGTCAACGCATGGACTACTACCTGCGATTCGTGTTTGGCCTGTTTACCTTCTTTCTTCTGGTGATTTTGTTTGGCGGTACCGAACTACTTGTCGTTTGCGACGTAGTAGCCGCCTGGATGCTGACATATCGCTATCACGATCAGGCTTCACAGGATGGCTAGCAACCAACGCATCAGATACGTAAATAAAATGCCAAATAAAATGCATTCTGTTTCATAGCACACAATAAAGCGCTTCAACAGACGTTTTAGTGCTATACCGTTTTGTAAGCCTCATTGGTCCAGCCAGTGGGGCTTTTTGGTTTTCCGGTAAACGTACTACAGTCCCGCCGTGTCACCCCTGGTCGCGAACCGGTTCAGCCGTTCATTGTACATGTCAAGTAAGGCGTCGTCAATGTCCGGAGCCTGGCTGAGTTCGAGTCGCAGAAAGTCATGTCGGTCAGCACCGTGGATCATGCCTTCAAACTTGAGTTCCTGGTCTACCCAGCGAGACGTTTTGTTGAGATCCGTAGCCTGAGTAAGAACGGCACGAACAATTTCTGCGGTTCGATCCGGGTCCTGAGTCGTTAGCAACAATACACGAATGGTACGGGTATAATCAGTGAAGGTCAGTTCGTCGGCTGGTAGCTCAATACGTACCCACTGGAGGGTTAGGGACTGAATCAGCTCTTTATAGGGTGCAGAATCGAGATCGTCGGGGCGGATGCGTTGGTTCACACGTTAAATGTAGCGGATTTTGGTAATTTCACATCCACGAAATAACCGTTTTAACGAATGAACGTTCCGTTTACTTCCCTTATCTTGTGTTTACTAACTTACCTGAAATACTACGCCGGAGGAAGCGTTTATAAGTAAATCAACGAACAGATTCGTGCAGTGACCATATGAACTGACTCATTCGCAATGGGATCGTTCCGTGCTGGAATCAAGTGTCAGACCCCTTCCGCAGGGATAGGTACAAAGACAATTTGCTCCCGAAAAGCTCCTGATTCGCAGCGTTCAGTGCGAACGGAAAATTATTGGTGAGCCTACTTGAAAAATCGGTCCGATAGAGACGGCAGCGCATCTGGTGGGTAGGTTGGGCAAACTTAACGCCATCAGCCATTGTTAAGACTTGACAACCCAATGACCATCAGCGCGGAAACAGTTGAGGAGTCGTATTTGTAAAGACCCTGACACAAACCGATACCGGTTAATTCCGGATTGCCTGTCCCTTCAATACGTATGGTTGTCTGACCTGATTCGGTGAGGTAACCAGGCGGTTCAGGCCCAGCGTATCATCCGGTTGTCAAGAACAACCAATCAGAGGGAGGGCTCTGACCGAATGATAGAAATCAACAGGACTCGATAAGTCTTGTCTGTATAGAAGTGAATATAACCGAATGACCAACCTACGTGCAGGTTGGCTCAAAACAGAACGTGAACCGATGAGAATAGTAGTACTACGAAACCTTCTTTTGGCTGTCCTTTTACCGTTTTTATTCATTGGTGCGAAAACGGATCAGCAAGCCGATCGACTGTTAGGCCACTGGCTATTTCCGTCCAAAGGGTCCAGCGTCAATATTTTTCGGGTAGGCAATCGTTATTTTGCCCGTGTAGCCGAGGTTGACCAGGCCGGAGAAAGGAACTTCGGTCTGGTCAAAGACACGGTTATCATTCGGAATCTGCGGTACGATGGACAAATGTGGTCCGATGGGCAATTGATTCACCCAAAAACGGGGATCAAGTTAAGCGTTGAAGTGTCGATGATTGACCCACAGGCAATTGATGTAACGATATACAAAGGCATCAAACTGTTTCACCGAAGATTCAATATGACCCGGAAAGTAAGCTAGGAGTGATCCGTCATTAAGACGCTAAACACCCATTGACAGTCTTGCTTTGCCCTTTGTCGAACGTGCCAATGCCATCAACTTTCGGCCTTACGTACACCCCATCCAGTACCTGACCAGTTCATCGACGCCCGCGAAGTAGCTCATGCCCCTGCGCCCGAACGGTAACCGAAACGGGCACTACTGTTGCCTGAACGAGTAGCGCATCTCCCGTCGCCATTTTGGTTGACCATTCGCCGTTAGTCAACCCGACGATTAAGACTTGACCCTGAGGTCATAACTAGCAAAAGAACGATCTGGTCAGTGAGAAAAACGGTTACGCGAAAGTAGACCAATCCCTGTCGACGCCATCCAACGATGTAGCCACTCTTCATGGGTAAACATACCCTTCCCGGCCAGACAGTGTAGACCCGGAAGCGAATAATAATGAACAGAAGGTGTAGTTTACCTCTTATGAGAGCAAGAGTCCTGGTTCTTTTCTTCATACAAACCAGGGAATTCACGGTTAATTATGCAGAAAAAAGCATTGGTGGTTGGTGCCAGCGGTATAACTGGCAGTAACTTGGCTGAACGATTGCTCACTGAGGGATGGATCGTATATGGGCTGGCTCGGAGCCCTGGAACGGAGCTTGAGGGACTAATCCCTGTCGCAGCGGACCTTCTTCGTATGGATAGCCTGAATACCGCCTTATCCGACGTTAACCCGACGCATGTGTTCATTACGAGTTGGATGCGCAACGAAACGGAAGCCGAAAACATACGGGTAAACAGCCTGATGGTTCGCAACCTGCTCGATGCCGTTTCGCCGAAGAAAACGGTGCAGCATGTAGCACTGGTAACCGGCTTGAAACATTACCTGGGACCATTTGAGGCCTACGCCAAAGAAGGCACACTACCCATAACGCCGGTACGCGAAGAGCATCCCAGACTGCCGATCGAAAACTTCTATTATGCTCAGGAAGATGAGGTGTACGCAGCCGCGGAGCGGGATGGGTTTACCTGGAGCATTCACCGTCCGCACTCGGTAATTGGTAAAGCGGTAGGCAATATGATGAACATGGGCACTACGCTTGCCGTTTACGCGTCCATTTGTAAAGAAACCGGCAGGCCCTTTCAGTTTCCGGGTTCCGATGCCCAATGGAACGGACTATCCGATGTAACCGATGCCCGGGTGCTGGCGAAGCATATGATCTGGGCATCAACGACGGAAGCGGCCCAAAATCAGGCCTTTAACGTAGCCAATGGGGACGTATTTCGTTGGAGCTGGCTGTGGCAACAGATAGCCGACTGGTTCGGCGTCGACGCAAACGGGTTTGATGGGACTGTTCGTCCACTGGAAGCAGCGATCGCCCACGACGGGACGCTATGGCATGAGATGGCGACCAAGTATCAGTTGAAGGAATCCCAACTGGACCGATTGGCATCGGCCTGGCATACGGATTTGGATCTGGGCCGTCCTATTGAAGTGATGACAGATATGGCGAAGAGCCGGAAACTGGGCTTTACCGTTTACCAGGATACCCGTGATTCGTTCTTCGATCTTTTTACCCGACTCCGGGAAGAAAAGCTGATTCCGTAAATACTCACTTGTATTACACCGAAAATAGGTTGACATCAACCACGTGAAGTTGTCCAGTAAGTAGTTTCATTGATCTCAAGCAAAAGTAGAAGAGCAGTACTTTTTCTGCACTATTGTACCATAGTAAATGGCCTGAGCCCAAAAAGAACTAGTTCACTGCTTAATGAAACGCCTGGTCAGTGCTATGTTCTCCACTGGTCGGCTGCTCCTACCGGCGATCGGTCTTTGTTGGTAAATATTTTACCCTGGGCCGCGCCGGTGGCCCGGCAGCACATCCATTGTTTCGGTCTATTTACGTGTCGGTTAACTCCTGATAACGGCTTACGGCAGCCCACCAACTGATACTAAAATAGGTACCGGAGTTTATTCCGGCACCTATCAACGCGTATTCGTCAGGTACTTAGAACGAGCTTACCCGTAGCCGGTCGCCAGTTACGGTTTTGCCCGACAGCGAACTGGTAGCAACCCCAGCGTTCAGGATCGCCGACTTGATCTGCGCAGCCGTAGCCGATGGATTGATCGATTTGTACAAGGCAACCGCTCCTGTCACGTGTGGCGTCGCCATTGACGTACCGCTGTAGGCACCGTAGGCTGGTGTTGTTCCAGTGTAGGGCAGCGTCGACTGAATGGTCGATCCGGGTGCGCCGATGTCAACCGTTTGCGCGCCATAGTTCGAGAAGCTTGACAGCGCCCCCGACGACGTAATCGACGCAACGGCAATTACGTTGGCATTGGTATAGTTGGATGGGTAGTTTGGTGTAGCGTCGTTATCATCGCCTACACCATCGCTACCACCGTTACCAGCAGCCGCTACGAACAGGATACCTGCGTTATTAGCCCGGCCAATTGCGCTTTGCAAGGCCTGCGAGTAGCCACCACCGCCCCACGAGTTGTTGCTGGCTACGATGTTTAGACCGTGCCGTGTTTTCAGATCGGTCAAGTAGTCGATGGCTTTGATAGCTGCCGTTGACGATCCACCACTGGAGCCCAGGAACTTCAGCGAAATCATTTTTACGTTCCAGCAGACACCCGCTACTCCCGCGCCATTGCCGCCACGGGCACCGATCGTACCAGCAACGTGCGTACCATGGTCGTCACTCGTGCCGTCGTATACGCTGGCGTCGTTGGCGGCAAAATCCCAGCCGTTTACGTCGTCAATGTAACCGTTACCGTCATCATCGACACCGTTTGCTGTTTCGTACGGATTCACCCAGGCGTTGGCGCTCAGGTCAGCGTGCGTCGTCATGTACCCCTCATCGATAATGCCGACGATGACCGAACTCGATCCGGTTTTGTTATTGGCCCAGGCCGTTCCGGCTGCGCTGCCAAACTGGTTGGCAGGCGACGTAGCCGGACCATACATACCCCACAGCGAGCCGTTGGTGTACAAAGGATCATTAGACGTAGCCTGGTGGGTGTAAATAAAGTTGGGCTCGGCGAATTCTACGCCCGGCAAGCCATTCAGCAGGGTCAGCACCTGCGCGATTTCTTTGCTTGTTTTTACGCGCAGAATACCGTCACTGATACCGGCCTCCTGCATTGTTTTAGTCAAAATCGTTTCGGCAACGGTGCCACCAATCAGATTAAGTATAGGCAGGCGGCTGACGGCGCTCAACCCGTTTGTGAACTTGATCAATACTTCACCCGGCACGTACTGCTCACCAGTTGCCAGACGCGCACCTGCCGCTGTGTTCACCGGTGTCGGTGTTTCAATAGTGAGGTCAGACTTACAGTTGCTAACGAGGAAGCCCGTTGCCAGCACAGCCGTTGCCATGCCTAAACGATTCATTACAGATTTCAGCATAACTATTGGTCTTTATGTTAATTGACTGTATTTTTAATCGGTATTTAATTTTAAGACAATACGTCATTCTGCCTATTATAGATTCCCCTTCGGATTTATTAATTTTTTTACATAATTACACAATTCATGTATCCTATTGATTAACAATAAAATACATCACCTACCTCTCAGTAAATTTTTTGATAAAAATTCCGACCCTAAGGCTACACGTCAATACAGTTGGTCACATTGACTATGCACAGATCGAAACCATTTTTACCGACCGACCGGTTTGACGAGAAGGTCATTAGCTGATCACTGAACTGCGTAGAAATACACGTTAGCATTGGTCGGCACTCGTCGCTAGCCAAGTTTAAGAACAATCCCAGCGTCACCATCAGCACTCAACACGGAACGACGATGATCACCTGTCGCTACGACTGGCTATCGGTATGGAATCCAGTTGGAAAAACGCAATGGAAAGCCGTTTAGACTTTGGGGATTTGAATGGGATTATGGCGGGCTGGTGTCGAATTGGCAAGCGGGAAAACTGGCTCAGTCTGACAAAAAAATGGTTCTTTCTCTGGCGCTGGGTCCACCCGCTACGCGGACACCCGCGCAGGAGAAGGCGTATAACGACCATGAGGGTTGATGGATGATAACGATACGTCATTGAACCGTAACAGCTTCCACCCTTTACACCCTCATTTGGTTGGGCTGCCCCGCTTCCTATGGGACGTGCTGCCTGTCGCCAGACAGCCGCCTACGCGGAGCGAACTACCAACGCACTTCCGATTAAGTAGCATGTAAATCAATCTCAAACAGGCAACAATTTGGTTCGTCTTGGTAGTGGCTCGGCAAACTTGATGTATCAGTCAATTCAAACATTCCCAAGAAGTTGAAACCTGCTGATGTGTAATGCTCAATCAATTTTGTATTGTTGCCCAAAGTATCCAACCGGACAAATCGCTTTCCTGTTTGGCTTGCGTATCCTCTCGACCACTCGACAATATTATCAATGTACCGATTCCCGCGTAAGGTGGAGTTAGTGCAGATGCGATGGATATAGATCGCATCCTTCATGTCCCTCTCGCCCCAAATTTCCTTATCCTCGAAAGTAACAACCCAATTACAAGCAATTACGTCGCCGGAGGTAATTTTCCATTGTTTTCCTTCTTGAATTTCTCGTTCAATAAACGACTTTTCAAAGGGAGGCCACATCACCATTTTTCGTTGAACTTGGAGATTTCTTGCGGCTTGGTAGAGCAACAAAATTTCATTACCGTCACTCAGCGTACAATTTTTGATTTCCATTTGCACCTCGTTAATTTATTGAAATGCAAATCTCAGAGTCAGTTCAAGATTGCGAAACCCGAATCTTGCTGTTTTTACCCGTTGGGGCGTTTGGCTTGTCAGCCGAAAGGCCGAAATGCAAGCCTATACCTGCCCAATCGGGGCGTTTAAATTGTCGACCGGAACGCCGGAATAAAAGCCTAAACTTGCCCACGCGAGACGTGCACCCTATCGACCGAAACCCGGAAATGAAAGAACGGCATTTACGATCCACCCAACAAACTCATATGTGACAGCGAGTTTTTATCGTCGTCGGCAGCCATGCAACTATTGAATCCGTCCGTGCACAGCATGCAGGTCTCGCTGGGGCAGTGACAGTGGACAGTGTAGAAACGTACCACGGGTTTTAACCCGTTGTTCATTCGCGGATGAACCGCACATTATCCGTCATCATGAGTATAGTATTGACGTAGCTATCTCATCCAGAGGGGATTTGCTTCCTGCACGTTAGCGTAGATCGCACAGCTCGTTGAATGAGCACCCGGCAGGTATCCTATGCTCATTAGAAATTCGTTTACGATTTCACCACCCGTGAAGCGAAACGTCTTTTTGAATAGCTTCACCCACTCCTCCTTCGTCTTTGGATGCTGCCCTTCGAGCCAGTTCTTAAACGAACCATATTCCTGTTGTAAGCCCAGGATCGTCTTCGCATTTTCTATGGCCGCATTTATTTTCAATCGGTTACGGATAATACCCGGATCAGCCATCAACCGCTCCCGATCGGCATCGGTATAGGCAGCGACTGTAGTAATGTCGAAATTGTCGTACGCTTTTCTGAAACCAGCCTCCTTTTTCAGAATGGTTTCCCAGCTAAGACCCGCCTGATTTATTTCCAGTACCAATCGACAGAACAGCTCATTGTCATCCTCGATCGGAAAGCCGTAAAGAGTATCGTGATAGGCTTTGTGCAGCGCCTTTCGGGGATCGCTCATTGTTTCTATAGCCAGGCAGTACGACATAAGAGCATTTATTTTGTTGTGTGGTGACTGTACGTTGTCGTTTGATGAAAGCGCAATAAGCTGCTGTTGTCTCCCGTCTCAAAAGTAGGCAAATAGCACATCTTTGTCACGAATGCAGGTCAAGCCCTGGTTTGATAAAGTAGGCCATTGAGTGTCAGAGTCACCGCATTCACGTGTACCTTTGCGGGCCGATGCGTATCCTGATCATCTATATACTCCTGTTCGCCGTACTGTTGCCCAGCATCAGTCCGTTGGGAACAATCGCGTATTATCAGGTAAATAGGGACTACATTGCCCGTGTGCTGTGCGAGAATCGCAACCGCCCGGAACTGCACTGTAATGGTCAGTGCTACCTGGCCAAACGCCTGAAAGCCCAGCAGGATAAACAGGATAAGCAGACGACCGAGCATGTGCAAAACATGCCCCTGATTCAGCTTTTCTGTGAAGCGGCTTTTTCGATCAACTTCGGTAGACCAGTTCAGTCCGATCCATCTCCTCAATTCGCTTACCTGCTATCCCGTTATGATTCCTCACTTAGCCGACTACTCCGCCCTCCGCGTCTGTAGTCGAGCGACCAACACCAGGGGTTTCCCGTCGTGAAGCGATGGCAGAACTGACCCCACCTTCATCCGGGAGCGTTTGTTTTGACCATCCGGCAGGGAGCAGCATGTCGTTCTGTGCACCCTTGTGATGTGGTAATCACCGCGTGACTTCCCTCTATCTCCATTTTCCATCATCCTCCCACTGGCAACAGGCCGTGGCGGGATAATCCATTGCTTATCGCATGCTTAACATTCATTTTTTAGTGAGCAGCCTTTTGTGGCTATTCGTTGCTGGTTGCCAATCGAATCAACACGCCGACACGACCACGCATTCACATTCACACTCAGCCGCGTCGACTGCGGATAAACCAGCAGCGGTCGCCAGTCTGGAAAAAGACGTTCTGGCCGTTCACGATAGCCTGATGCCGCAGATGAGCGAGCTGATGCGACTTCAAAAAGCGCTGAAGACCCGATTGACCGATCTGAACAGTCAGCCACCATCGGCAGCGTTGACCCAACAGAAAGAGCAGGGATTAGCGGTGAGCCTTGCCCTCGTCAAAACGGATAATGCCATGATGGACTGGATGCACGGCTATAATGGCGATACACTCGCGAAGCTTGATCAGTCGAAGGCGTTGGCCTATCTGAAGGATCAACAGCAAAAAGTAAACGCGTTGCGGCAGATGATGCAGCAGCATATAGCCGACGCAAAAACGTATCTGAAGTAGCTAGACCCAATAGTTTGAACCGGTGCTTGTAGGGCGGTTGGAAACCCGCGATCGTTGACTAAGAAGCGCGGGTTTTCAACCGCCCTACAGGTCAAGCAAGGTAGTCAGCTAGTCAAAAAACACCCTCCTTTTAGCCAAAACGTTCGTTTTTGGCGATATTTCTATACATTCGGATACAGAAATACGGTGCCATGAGAATTTTGATTATTGAGGATGAGGTCAAAACGATTCAAAGTATTAAACAAGGGCTTGAGGAACATCAGTGGGACGTGGATGTAGCCTATGATGGAACGATGGGGTTTCAGCTGGCTACCCGGTCGCCTTATGCCCTGATTATTTCCGACATTATTTTGCCCGGCATGAATGGCTTGGAATTGTGTCGAAAACTCCGGCAAGCCAACGTAACGACGCCCATTTTGATGCTGACGGCTCTGGGAACGACGGATGATAAGATCGTTGGACTCGACGCGGGCGCTGATGATTACCTGGCGAAACCATTTGAGTTTCGCGAACTTATGGCGCGCGTCCGGGCGCTGACCCGTCGGAACAATAGCTTGGCTCAGTCGGCTAATCTCCTGAAAATTGCCGATCTGGAATTAGATCCGGACACGAAAAAAGTGGTGCGGGCAGGCAACGAAATTGCCCTGACAGCCAAGGAATTCCAACTTCTTGAGTACTTCTTACGTCATCAGGGACGGGTCATTTCCAAAGTTGAACTGGCGGAGCGCTTCTGGGATCTGACGTTCGATACGGGTACCAACATCATTGAGGTATACATAAACTTTCTCCGCAAAAAAATCGATAAGGACTACGAGCCCAAGTTACTCCATACCCAGATTGGCATGGGCTATGTCGTAAAGTTACTGGCGTAATGATCAATATTCGTACCCGGCTCACCTACCAGTTCGTTTTTCTGGTAACCCTGATCCTGCTCTTTTTCTCGCTGGGCGTTTTTTTCTTCAGTAAGCTCTACCTCGAAAAGCGATTTTTCAAGCGTCTTCAGGATCGCGCCATCACCACTACGACGCTCCTCTTTGACCTAAAGCAAACGGACAGCACCGTACTGCGACTCATTGACGCGGCCGACAAAGAACCGCTTCTCAATGAGAATATTTCGGTTTATAACGAGACCAACAAAGAAGTTTTGTTCTCCACCAATCCAGCCAATACGCAGTTTCACGAGCAGTTCATTCCGCAACTCGACTCGGCGGCACAGACATTGTACCTGCGTAAAAATGAATACCAGATCGTAGCGATTCACCTGACCGATAAGAAAGGCAAAAACTGGGTAATCGTCAGCGGCATCGATCAGGCCGGAACCGAAGCACTGGATGATCTGAAGAAGATCTTGATGGTTATGATTCTGGCGGCTATCCTGCTACTCGGCATATCGGGCTGGCTTTTTGCCAACCGCGCGCTGGCTCCGATGTCAGGCATTATCCAGCAGGTGAACACGTTCTTTCCGGCCAATGTTGGCAAGCGGGTATCGCATCCGAATCGCTCCGACGAAATTGGCTTGCTGGTTGCCACGTTCAACCAGTTGCTCGACCGTATTGAGCAGGCACTGAACACGCAGAAAATGTTTATTGCCAATATTTCGCACGAGCTAAAAAACCCGCTCACCAAAATCAACTCGCAGATCGATGTAGCGCTGATTCAGAAGCGGAGTCCGGACGTTTATGAACGAACGCTCAAATCACTTCAGGAGGATGGCCGTACATTGACTCGCCTGACCAACACATTGCTTGAACTCGCCAATACGTCTATCCAGGCAACCGCCATGACGTTTGAACCCGTTCGTATGGACGAGCTACTGTGGGAAACCAAAACGCAATTACTGGAGTGGCACAAGGATTATCAAATTCAGCTCCTGTTCCCCGATTTCCCGGACGACGAAGACGCTCTTATCGTACGGGGAAACCGAGCGTCGCTCAATGTCCTGCTAATGAATCTCATTGACAATGCTTGTAAATTTTCGCCCGCAAACACGTCGAAAGTCAACTTTCTCTCCCAAAACGGGACAATAACGATCGCCATATTCAATGAAGGACCGCAGATACCGGAAGCGGACCTACCGCATATTTTTCAGCCCTTCTTTCGAAGTAATGCCACGGCTCAATCGAGCAACGGACACGGCGTGGGCCTTGCTATCGTTTTGCAGATCATAGAGATCCATTCAGGTGAGATTAGTGTACGTTCAACGTTCGAAGGAACCACATTTACCATTGTTTTATCGACTATGGCTTCATTTTAAGCTCGATTTAAGGTCAGCTTAAGTCGAGCTTAAGTTCAGTGTTGTTGCTTTGTAGACTACCTACTCAATCTAGATAATGGAGGCAGAAGTCACAAGTAATCAGCAGAGTGTGGTAAACATGACCATCGGCGCTTTGATCGGCATTCTCGCCCTTCTGGCTTATCTGTTTATGGGCTCCCGAAATGATACGCTGGAAGTTCAGAAGCTGCTGACCTCTAAGGTTGAGCAGTTTGCTTCCACCCAACTCAAGCTCGATTCTCTTTCCGCCGTGCTGGATGCGAAAATCATCGAAGTCCGTCGGCTCGGCGGCAGCGTTACCGAATTGGAACGTATTAAGCAGCAACTGGAAAACGACAAGAAGAAACTCACCTACGATCTGACCTTTTCGATTCAGCGTTACAACCTGAAAATCAGAGATTACAAGAGTTTTCTGGCCCTTCACGAGAATGACAAGCATAAACTGAAGCAGGAAAATGGCTCACTGCTCAATCAGACCCGGCAGCTTGAGGAAGAAAAGCAAACGATTCTCAGTGAAAACGAAGGGTTGAAACACGAGAAAGCGGCATTGACCCAGGTTGTCGTCGATTATTCGGTTCAGAACGCTGATCTGAAAACTAAAATGACGCTGGCTTCCGCCATGAAAGCAGTTAACGTCGAGGTTAACGCCCTAGCCGGCAACGGCAGAGAACGTCGGGGAGGTATCTATAAAGCATCACGTATCGATCGGCTGAAAATTGATTTTGTGATGCCCTCGAATCCGGTAGCGTCGAAGGACAATAAGGATATTTACGTGCGCATTCTGGATGCCAACGGCTCCGTTATCAGTGACAGCGGCATCGGTGGTGTTCTTTGGTACGAGGGAAATGAGATTGGCTACAGCACCCGCCAGACGGTTCCCTTTGAGAATCAGGATCAACGGGTCTCTATTTTTTTCCACCGGGATGCTCCGTATAAGCCGGGTGCTTATACCGTGGAGTTATACGCGGAAGGGTTCAGAATTGGCACTAGCCGTTTTGAGGTGAAGTAGCTTCACTAGCTACCTAGTTTCCTGTCTGTTCACTCATCAACTACACTATGGCAACACTTTATAAAATCATCGATCTACTGTCTGGCGTTCTGGCGTTTTTGCTAACAATGCTGGTCGACGCGGGTAGCGCTTTATTGGCCAGATACCGGCAGTATCCCGTCGCTTACACAACGCTCAGCTATCTATTCGTCACGATGGCTTTTTGTTATTATCCCGTAGCCAGCCACTGGCTGACGGGATTTATTATGATGAGTCTGCCGCTGGCCATTCCCGGTGGGCTGATTGCTTGTGTTTATCTGCTTTACAAGCAACAAACGATGATCGCATCGGCGGGCCTCATCTGGATAGTATTCTCGTTCGTGGTTGTCAAAAGGCTTATGGGCTTTAATGTTGGAGAGATCAAGATAAGTCAGGCACAAACCCTGAACGTACTTAGTTTCAATAGCGAAACGTTCCCGAAAACGATCAACAACGGATTTGATGCCTCCCCGTTAAAAGCAGACATCGCCTGTTTTCAGGAGTACTCCCCTACCAGTCAGATCGAACGTCAATACTCGTCTAAAATCGAAAAGCTGACCTGCTTCGACAAAGGCCGGGAAATAGGGCTGGCTTTGTTTTCCAACTACCCGATCGTTAATCAGTACGGTCGTATCTGGAATAGAACCCATGCGCCTTCCATTAATGGGTTTCTATGTGCCGATATCGCCTACGGTGCCGATACAATTCGCGTGGTCAACGTCCATTTGTGGTCGATGGGTGTGCGAACGAATCAGGCGATGGATGCGCTGAAAGCGGGTAAACTAGGAGTATTTACGTCCGAAGTGTTCGATACGTTCAGCCGGTTGAAAGAGGGCTTCGAGAATCGGAACGAGCAACTTCAGGAGGTCGAATCGTACGTGGTGGGGAGTCGATACCCGGTCATTATCTGTGGCGATTTCAACGAAACGCCCATGGGTTACTCGTATAGCAAGCTGAGCCAGAACTTCAGAAATGCCTTCGAGGAAGCGGGGCAGGGTCTTGGTTTTACTCTTAACCGGCATCCGTATTGTGTGCGACTCGATCAGCAGTTCGTTAGCAGTGATTGGCACATCAAAGCATGTCAGACCCTGTCGAGCCTCTCCTTTTCCGATCATTTTCCGGTACTGGCTCAATACGTGCTCAAAAAGTCACTGGCCGCTTCGACCGACGCAGTGGCACAACGCAAACCCCTCATCCATTCTCCGGTCGGCATGCGCGATTAACTGGCGTGTACCTTCGCTACAACTATTGCGTCAAAAGTATAGATGACTTCATCAAGCCAGCGGTAAGTTGAACTAAGCCAAAAATCCCACGTCAACAGGTACGTTGTCAGTCAACGATCAATTCGTCAATCGACTATCAGTGGGAATAGGTAGTTGGCTAACCATGTCAATTCGGGCGAAAGGTAGATACTGCGGGTGAAGCAATACATTATTCGATAGGCTCGCGACAACTGGAGGCAGGTGAACCAGTACGGTAAATTTGCCATAGGGCTATTAACGATACACAAGGTTTATAGGCTATCTACTGATACTGCCCTGAATTCTGCCAAGCCTTGATTTCGTACCACTGATTATTACTACAGAAAAGTGTGTACGCTTTACTCTTCCGTGATCACACGTTCATTACGCTTCAACTGTGCTTCGGTGAAAACTGATCGGGTCCATTTTCACCACCTATTCCAACGATACAGCTTCTTAAGGGGTCTGCAACTGGAAGCGTAATGGGTATAAGAGAGTTAATCGGTCTTTGTACAATGGTTGACTAGATTTATCAGGGGATGAAAATAGTATACAATTAGGTTGTGGGACTATGCTAGAGCGTATCTATATGACCGAGCGTTACCCTAGTCAAATCGACTCAATGACTCTGAATCAACACTAAACTATCGGTGCTGGCAGAGCATAAACCATTGGCTAGACGTGTGTTGATTAGTGCATTATTCAATGAGAACAGCATATAGGCTGATCCGTTTTTAGCGCCGAATCAACGTGGTAAAACACCAATGGTAGTCAGGCGTATTTTTACAAAAACCATTGCCTTATGACTAGACTTCTCCTTGCTATCGTTTTGATTTGCCTGGCCCAGAGCTGCCAACGTAAAGAAACTACACCAGTTTCGGTTCCAACAGCATGTGGTGTCAGTAACCCTGCCACAGAACTTAGTTGGTTAAAAGCTATTGTAGCAAAGGCTGAACTGGACCGTACCGCCAAAACGTACTCAGGGAATTATACAGGGGAAATTTACGTGGAGAAATTCAACGATCAGGACGTCTTTTACATAACGATGGCTATGGGCAGTGGTGGGCTAGCGTTTCGTCTGTTCAGTTGTGATGGACAGCCTGTTTCGTTTTCTAGCAACGAGCAGTTACTTGCTTTTACCCGGTTTGTTCAGAAATCAAGATTGATCTACACCAATATCCCTTGAGGTATTTTGTCGGCAAACTTTAACAACAAACCATTGAAAATCAATAGTATATCTTCTAATTATGCTCTATGAACACTAACTACGTATCGACTATCACTCTGCTTTTCTGCCTACACATGGTTAGTTTTGGGTAGATCGGCACCAGTGAAAAAGTCGATAATGGGAAGACCATAGCAGCGGCTCATCACCAGCGCGGAAGCTGGCTACTTGGCATCGGGCCGACCGTACTTGGTGGAACGGCCAAGGTAGGGTATTTCGTGGCGAATCGTGCATGGCTTGGTGTAGAAGGCGAGATACATAGTTTACTTACTGAACGTCGGGAAGCCGGTCTATTTGGGCGCTATTATCTTTGGAATGGCGGGTTCGTTGGCTTCACCGAAGTTGGTTTGTCGTACGGTCGTTTCCAGCAGCGATCTATATTCGCTGACCCTCCCCTCGACTACCCTCTATACCGAACGACAAAGCTCAGTGCTGCATTTGGTCTGGCGTATCTGGTTGGGCGACGCGTGTCACTCGAAGGGGTTTTTAAAGTTGGAAAAGCCAGTGGCACTGACTGGATTCAGCCCAGTCTTTAGGGATCAATTAACTATTCACTCGGTCAGTGAGCTTTATCGATGGAGAAAAACTATAGTGCTGTTTGCTTTCACTCTATTCTATACTAACGAGTATCAATGAGCTGATCCGGTAGAAATAATTAGTTATCAAACTGATTCATGAGTTAACAGGGCAAAAAAAAACATGTCTGAGTAGACATGTTTTTCTTAACGATTGTACTGGTATATATCTTTCGATTAAGCCATTTCTACGTTTACGGCGTTTAAGCCTTTCTTACCGCGTTCAACAGTGAATTTCACTTTGTCGTTTTCACGAATTTGATCGATTAGACCTGAAGCGTGGACAAAAATGTCTTCACCACCATCGTCGGGATTAATGAAGCCAAAACCTTTGGTTTCATTAAAAAATTTTACAGTTCCTGTTTGCATTTTATTTTAATTTAGGCCAAAGGACGGTACAACGAACCACAATTCCTAATCTAGTCTGAAAATTTATGTTGATTCATAGACGATGTAATAAATTCAGTCTAGCGTTCGAGCCTGGAAACGAAAGTTAAGAATGGTTTTATTGAGTATGGATGTAAGTAATAACCACTGATCATTTTAGGTTTATATCTAGTATATTAAATTAGTATGATGTGTTGGTTGTGCAGATTAGTCGTGGTAGAATGCAATGACAGTGATTATACATTAACCTGTTTTGTTATGAAGAGAGGTTAGCAACATTGTACTACCTTTTCATGAACTGATCGCTTTTTGAAATATCGTTTCTAAGCATTTGTTTCATTCCAGGTGTACCAAATATCCAGATTGAATGTGTTCGTGCCTTAGGGGGCTCTAAAAACGCTTCTGTAGACTTTGCAATAGCCATTTTGGATTAGTCTAACACAGTTACTCAGTTTGTGACCTAACATGAAATCTCCACGATGAATAGGTAATCAACTTCCTTTAGGGACTTGACTAATAAAAACCAAGCCTCAAAAATCTGATAAAACTATTATCTCCATTGCTTCCAGCGAGTTAGAAATCACTGATCTTTTCCATTCTCAAAAAGAATCATTCTGTTTATCATTTATCCTTTCTTAATTTATTGATAGACAAGTATTTATCTTTGATACTTTCAGAAATTGTATGATAAGAACTTACTAATCGATAAATTCTGTTGTCATCAAATAATAGACTGCTGATAACCAGATATTTGCGTGTTAACTTTCAGAAATTGTATGATAAAAAATCGTATTCCTTTTATGGCAATATATTGAAAGTCAATAAGTTAACCATGTAACTTTCAGAAATTGTACGAAGTAAATGGCAACTCCTACTAATACAAATGCTTGAGAACGAGCGAACTATCATCTCGTTCATAATTATTACATAATCAATCTAGTGCTGTTTTGACAAGCGTAGTGTAATGAAAATCAATTAGTTACGCGTTAACTTTCAGAAATTGTATGATAAGTTATTTATGCCATAGTTAACCGTAATTGATTGTAGTTCAAGTAGCTATGTAATGGCCTCAAAAAAATAGCTCAATAATACTTACTATATAATACTCTATAAATCAATATATTACGCGTTAACTTTCAGAAATTGTATGATAAATTATATGCAGTCGCATCCTACTGTATTTTCTCAAGTAGCTGACTATAAGTAAGTTATTGACTATTTGGTAGGTGCTTTTCAATTGTGCATCAACTTAGTATTTACTCATAAGTGTCTATAAATCAATAGATTGACTACTAACTTTCAGAAATTGTATGTTGCCGTGCGAATCAATTGTTATGTACAATAATGACTTTTTTGATTTTTTTCGAACTGTCTGATGTTGGTTTTTTTAGCTTCAACTACCCACAATCAAATATTGTGAATCATTTTTTTTTAAATCTTTGATTATTTTGAGAGCCTCGTAAAACCCTGGCTTTTAGAGAGTTACGGGCCCTAACTTTCAGAAATTGTATGTTAACTTTCAGAAATTGTATGGTTAATTTCAGAAATTGTATGTGTTAACTTTCAGAAATTGTATGTGAATTAAGCCTTAACTTTCAGAAATTGTATGTCTACTTTCAGAAATTGTATGGTGGATAAGTTAGACTGACCGCTTCGTATGATTAAAGGCAAAGGAAATGGCCGTAAAGGCAAAAATTCAAAGGTAGATCATACCCTGCTGTACCAGGGAAACAGTGTAACGGCAGCTCGTTACGAAATGAGTGAGTTACAGAAAAACCTGATGTACACTTTACAGGCTGCCATTCGACCGGACGATGGCATTGACACGGTTTACACATTTCAGGTGCGCGAGATAATGACTGATCTCGATAGAGATCCCAATAATGGCTATAAAAACTTACAGGAAGCCACAAAGGGAATGATGCAGGTCGTTTTCGAGATGTATGTGAACGGCCAGTTAATTCAGGTTAACCCTTTTTCCAGCGCGGTTTATGATTATGGAAAAGGTACAATTAGCCTCCGGGTTGATCCTAATATGCGTCCTTTGCTGACAGGCTTGACTGGAAATTATACAACTTTCGGAAAAGAGATGGCGATGCGTTTAACCGGTAAATATGCAAAACGGTTATACGAAATGTTTTCGCAGTGGAAGGATGTTGGTAACTTCCGAATAGGGATACTTGATCTGAAACACCGATTGAATCTGTACGACCCGGAGACGCAGCAGGAAGAGTATAATATCACCAATTTTTTCCGGTTCGTACTTGATCCGGCGATTAATGAAATCAATCAACGTAGCGATTTGATAGTACGTTTTCGTCAGCATAAAACGGGTCGGAAAATTACAGACCTAACGTTTACAATTAAGCGAATCAGAATTGAGCAGGAGTTGTATCTGCCTGGTATTGATAGTGATACGGCTATACTGGCTGATCGACTCATGTCGCGATTTGGCTTACGTCCCGATCAGCGCGATCTGGTCTTGTCGAAGTTTGACATTCCAACGATCCGGAAAAAATTGGTAGAGATTGAAAAAAGGAACTCAACACGAGCCATTGATAACTGGGGGGCCTATACCGCTAAAGTATTCGATGTTTGATTTTTCTGAATGAATTGAACGTCGGCTGTAATTATCGAAGAAACAAGCTGGTAGGTGAAAAGGTGAAACTAAAATAGTTCTATTTGCAGACAGCTCGACTATCAGTTGGTTAGCTATAAAAAGTGCTAGACTATAAACTTTTCTGATAAACACCAGTCGGGTCAACAGCGTTGAGCTAACATAGTGATACCAAATGCTGATAGCCAATCGATGACGCAGCAGAGAGCTCATGTAGTCATTTGCCTAGATACTATCAGCCATTATACATCAACTTGGTCAATCAGCAGAAACCGGCTAGAGTTAATCAACACAGATTATCATTGTAGAAGGGAAAAATCCAAGCCCAATCAGGAGATAAGTATGGGGCGTTAGCTTTGTCTTTTAAGCCCTCATTTGTCTTTTTTTCGTGTTTAGTATGTCTAAGGTTATTCAAGTTGGTTTAATTGGTTTTGGTCTATCAGGACGGTACTTTCATGCCCCGTTTTTGACGATCAATCCGAAGTTTCGCCTGAAGAAAGTCGCTAGTAGCCGTCCTGATGCGGTTCGTCAGTTTGATGCGTCGATTGAATGGGTCGCATCAACCGATGAGTTACTTGCCGATCCATCGATAGACCTTGTTTTCGTTTGTTCCCCCAATGAAACACACGTCGATTATGCCCGAAAAGCACTGGAGCATCAGAAGCATGTCGTTGTCGAAAAACCATTTGCATTATCCGAACAAGACGCGGTTCAGATACTAGCGTTGGCCCAGCGACAAGGTTGCCTGGTTACGGCTTATCAGAATCGGCGATGGGACGCTGATTTCCTAACGATAAAACGTGTTCTGGCGGAAGGTTCCCTCGGAACGCTTATTGAGTACGAAATTCGGTATGATCGGTTTACGCCCGTTTCTCCTGATTCACAGAACTGGAAAGAACAGCCGGGCATTGGCCGGGGTAACCTTTATAACCTCGGACCTCATTTACTGGATCAGGCCCTGCATCTATTCGGTAAACCGGATACAGTACAGGCCACGATTCGAAGCATTCGTCCAAATAGCCGGGTTACCGATTATTTGGATATAAAATTAGGGTATACGGATAAAGTGGTACGGGTCGAGTCCAGCTACATGGTTTACCATAATCAGCCCCGGTATAGTCTGCATGGCACAGCCGGTTCGTTCATCAAAGGCGGCCTGGATGTGCAGGAGGAACGGCTTCGGCGGAACGAAATGCCGGATCAGGCCGATTGGGGTATTGAACCACAGGATCGATGGGGCACACTTTATCGAGATGGTCGGAGTGACGTACTGGAGAGTGAACGAGGTAATTACACCCCTTTCTATGACAACCTCTACGATGCGCTTGTGAATGGAGTCGAACCTGCGGTGACGCCATCCGACATTCAGCAACTTGCCCGCGTCATTGATCTGGCCATAGAAAGCAGCCAAACACAACGAACTGTCGCGTTTTAGAGGAGAATCAACAAGGAATATGCGAATGCTCCTGACATTGACGATCCGTTCCCCTGACCGACAATGAAGCAGAGCGGACCAGTCAATACCCGGCCAACGCTTATCGTGCTGTGCCTGATCAACGCTTGCTGACCGACAATTTTTTGTTGCCCCCTTTGTACGTTAACCCTTCATTGTAATTGAATAAGGCATACCCCCCTCCTTCCTCATACCCTGGCACGTCTTCTTTCTGCTGCTGAACGGCGGCCTCTGAAGAGGGAGTGGTAAAGGGCATTTTACCTGTTGGGCTGAATTTGCCGGTTACAATGTCCAGCAGCGCATCGGAGGTCGTACCGAACGTAGCCAGTACACCTTTGATACCCGTATTAGCCTCTTTCCGGTAAATTTCGTCGATGACCCAGGGGTTGCTGTAATTAATGGCCACGATGGTCGGTTTTTTTGCCGCAAGTGCGTTGACGTAGGCAACGTCTATGGCGTTCTTTGATAAGGACAGGTAGATCGGCGAACCATCTGACGCAAACAGCGACTTGGCCGAAGGCTTCAGCCATAGCACGACCACGTCCGCTTCATCAGGCGTAGCTACAAACGTAATTGGGTATTTTCCGTCGTTGATCGTGTAGCTGGTAGCCGCCGTCGCGCTACCCCCCGTTTTTGCCGCATTAGCGTCGAAATACACTTTCGTCTGGGGTTTAAGTGGTAATAAACCGGTCTCATTTCGCAGCAAAACGATGGACTTCCGATGGGCCAGGTCGGCTCGGGCCTGAAATTGCGCGTTTCCGACAAGACGTTCAGCAGCCGCTTCGTCCACGTAAGGATTTTCGAAAAGTCCCAGATTGAATTTTTCCAGCAGCAACCGCAACACCGAATCGTCAATTAGTTTGGTATCGACCGTACCACTTTTCACCGTGGCCAGTAGGTTGGCCGGGTCGGCTGTACCCGAGTAGAGGTTGACCCCTGCTTCCAGCGTTCGTTTGTACCGCTCCTGAATCGAGAGGTTTTCGGCACCCCAGGGCATCATTTCGATTGGACCCGTATCCGAATTGATGATGCCGGTAAACCCTAATTCGGTACGCAGCAGATCGTGGATGATAGCCCGGTTATACGCATAGGCAATGGGCTCAAACTTGGTATCAGCTGGCAGCGAATAATAGGGCATTATGGACGACGTACCGGCTTTGATGGCGGCCTTGAACGGGATCAGGTTGTTCGCAAACTTACCGCCCGGAAAAACCTCTTTCTTTCCCCAGTCGAAATGGGGATCTTGTCCACCCTCTCCAGAACCTCCCCCCGGAAAGTGCTTCGTTGTCACCGCTACCGAGCCAGCGCCGAGTGTTTTGCCCTGAAAACCATATACAATTTCGGTCATCATCTGGCCGGCCCACTGGGCATCCTCCCCAAAAGTACCTTCAATCCGTTGCCAGCGGGGTTCCGTCGCTAGATCGGCCATGTACATATACCCTTTCCGCAAGCCTACTGCCGACCACTCCTGGCGTGCAATATCGGCAAACTCGCGAACCAGTTTCAGATCACGCATGGCTGAGAGGCCCAGTTCGCCGGGCCAGGCCGAAAAAACCGTCTTGCCCACGCTGGTGCCAATGGCAGCAGACGCGGTAATGTGGTTCCGTGGATTGGACGCAACAATCGCTGGAATTCCCAGACCGTCGCCTTCACACAGGGCTTGTAATTTATTGGCCCATTCCGCCGTGGTACGGGCACTCACGTTTGCCCGCAGGATGAAGTGACGAAGGTGGAACTGAGTTACGGCCTTGGTCGTACCCGCTGCGTTCATGATGGGCGTGGGCAGCGGCTTACGGGTGAACATGTTCTGACTGGCGACCAGATCCTCCTCGTTGAAATCGCTGGTAATGGGCTCTTTGGCAGTAGCCGTTCCGAACGATTGGTCATTTTTCAGGCGGGTCGTACTAATAAGCATGAAACCAACCTTTTGCTCCAGCGACATTTTAGTCAACAAATCCCGACTCCGCTCCTGAGCTGATAACCGCCAGTCTTCGTATTTGTCAAGCTGACCATTACGATTCAGATCTTTAAATTTGAGACCGTCCTGCTCCAGCAGTTTAACCGATCGAACGCCCAGAGTTGGTTGCTCCCGTGCGGATGTCGACTGGCCTGTTGCCTGAAAGGCAAGTGCAATCAGAAACGCGGCTAGACAACTCGTCACGGGTACCGACCTACGGCTAAACGTTGTATGACGTTGCGTTTCATCTGAGCAGGTCCTGATAGATTCGGAATGTAGCATAAGGAGTAGACGGGGTATGCCTTTTGTGCTGGCGCTTAGGAGTGAGCGATCCGTGACAGTCAAGTTCCGCTCGTGTACTAAAGTGCCTGAGTATCCGCTTCTAACTATGACTCAATAAACTCTTATCGACCCCTCCCCTACGGACGAAACACAATGTAGTGATTAGTAAAATTTTTCCTCACTTCTGGATAGTATGACCAGGACTTCCGGTCCGATGTAGAGAATTTATTCACCGAATAAGGAGGCAGCGCCAAACAGATCGAATCGCGGGTAGTTAGCTAGATACTAGCTATCGGAAAGGCACCCTTTCTGCACATACCACAGGGTAAGTCTGTGGCAACTTATCAAATATAGTGAGCGAACTGGAAAAAATGCTGGCGGGTCAGTTGTACCTGGCGAATGATGATATGCTTGTGGCGATGCGGGCCCGCGCTCGTGCCTTGTTCACGCACTACAATCAAACGCTCAATACGGATCAGGCAACCCGAACGGAAATTCTAACAGCATTGCTGGGTAAAGCGGGGCAACCGGTTGATATTCAGCCGCCTTTTTATTGTGACTACGGAACGCACATTCATCTGGGCGAAAACGTGTTTATCAATTATAACTGCACCATTCTGGATTGTGCCTCCATAACGATCGGGAACAACGTCTTTATGGGACCAAACGTCAGCCTGTATGCCGCAACCCACCCTGTCGTGGCCAGTGAGCGTATTAAAGGTCCGGAATTGGCTCAGCCCATTACGATCGGTGACAATGTCTGGCTCGCGGGCAATGTGATCGTCTGTGCCGGTGTCACGATCGGGGCCAACACAACGATCGGAGCAGGCAGCGTCGTCACCCGCGACATTCCGGCGAACGTGCTGGCAGCTGGAAATCCGTGTCGCATCATTCGCTCACTGGCAGACTAAATGGAGTAGTTGCTGTTCGTCTTCTTTTGACACAAGTTACAAGTCGGGTAGCGAGCATGCCGTGTCTAAACGGCTACCAACTCCTGCTATATCCAAATGGGTAGGGCTGATTCTATCACTCAATATCGAATAAAGCGAAAAGCCGGAACGCCATAGAGACATACTGTGGCGTTCCGGCTTTTCGCTTTCTTTTGTTACCCTATTTGTCTTCTTTCAGCGTCGACAGGAAACTAACCACATCCCGAATCTCCCGTTTTGTCAGAAGGTATTTCATTTCGGGCATACTCGACGGGAAATTAGTTCGCTTCGCAATCTGATCTTTGCGGATGGCCGTATCAGGCTGATCACCTACCTTGACTTTCACGTCCGTGCTGGTTTCTTCCTGTAAAATGCCACTAACCGTTTTCCCGTTCTTTAACTTCAGATTGACGGTTCCAAAGCCGGGCGCTAACCGGGCACTCGGATTGATCAGGGCCTCGAGCAGCTGCTCGCGGGTGAGTCGGCTCGCCACCCCGTTCAGGCGTGGACCAGCGTTACCACCTAGATCGTCGTACGCGTGACACCGGATACACTGCGCCGTTTGATGGCGGAAGAAAATCCGCCGACCCAGATCCGGTTCGCCACCCAGCAGACTTCCTTTGTAAGATGCCGCCAATGCGTCCGGCGATAGCTTGGACGTGATGGCTTTATAACGGGTAGTCAACTGGGGCGAATGGCTGCTCTCGATGGCTTCTTCCAGTTCGAGCTGGAGTTCCGGCGCTAACGTACCAGCTGATAATTTGGTCAGTAACTGGTCGAACGCTTTCTGTGAACTGGCAGCGGGCAGTTTTCCCAGCGTAAGCAACGCAGCTTGCTTTTCTTCGGTCGTACGGGTGGTAATTACCTCTGAGAGCAGCGTCACCATCCGGTCTTTGGCCATATCCGACTTGGCCAGTAAGTCCAAGCCAGCGACCCGAACGCTCTTTTCGCTATCCGCCAGCGCCGTTTCAATCGCTTTGCTCAACTGCTTATCGTTCAGCGACGCCAGTGCCCGCAACGCAGCAACGCGCACAACGGCCTCCTTGTCCGTCGTTAACCGGCTGAACAATGATTCGGATGCTTCCGTTAGGTTCAGTTTTGTAACGGCTTTGATCGCACTCAGGCGGAGGGCTAACTCCGGATGGGTCAGTAGTTTGATGTATGAATCGGCAGTTTTTGTTTTTACCATCGCCGGATCACGTTCGATAACGCCCCGGTACCGTCCATCGACCCGATCCAGCAGCGACGGTTTGGCCCAGGTACTCAGGGCTTCCATGGCTTCGGCCCGCATCGCAACCGGACTTCCTTCTTTCTGCGCGTAGTCGATCAGTATTTGCATCGCTTCGGGTGTACCAACGCGCAGATTTGCATTGATGGCGCGTCGAAGCAGGGCTTCATTGGTGAAACGCGTGTTTTGCATAACTTTACCCAGGGCGGGTAAAGCGTCCGGAATCGATAGGTCATCGTTGATGCCACGAGCCGCTTCCGTAACCACAAACTCGTCTTTGTCGGCCAGAAACGCGGCAATTCCCGGATCGCTCATACGACGAAGGGCAACGACGGCTGCAATGCGTACAGCGCGCGATGGATTGTTCGCCAGGGCTACAATGGGTGCTGCTTTCCCGATGCGAGCCAAAGCCAGACTTCCGGCATGACGGATGTAGGCATCGTCGTCGTTGTTCGCTTCCAGCAGTTGAACAATAGGCTGAATGGCTGGCTCATAGGCGATACGACCCAAAGCTTCGGCGGCAAAAAACCGGGTGCGGCTGTTAGTGTCTTTCAGTAACGGAATCAACGCAGCCCCTGCGTCTTTGTACCGAACATCACCCAGCCATTTAGCTGCCTGCGCGCGAATTTCAGGGTCTTTGTCCTCAAGCAGAGGCATGAGCAACTGACCATAGCTCTTATCCTGACGAATCAGCTGGCTAATTCCCCAGATACCATGGACCCGCGCTAACTGGTTATCCGTTTGTTTGGTAGCTGCCGTGAACACAGCCGCCCCTTTTGCGCCCCGTTTCGCCAGCTCGAACTGGGCTTTCTGCCGAACGCGCATGTCCGCATTCTTCAGCAGTTCGCCCAGATCCGCTTCCGAACGCTGACCGAATTTTTCGGCAAGCAGCGTTTTGGTCCGTAGACGATCCGCCGATCCAGCGCCCGCCTTGTCGTCCAGTTTCCAGATGCGGCCATAATCCTTGGTATCCCAGCCATTGATCCAGTCTGCTACGTACAAGGCACCATCGGGGCCAAAATCAATACCGGTAGCGAGTACGTTACCGAGAATTTTTTTCTGTTCGCCCAGCTCAAACGATGCTCCTTTCGGTTTCAGTTTGAAGGAATGAATACCGGAACGGGCGGGATTCCCCACAAATTCGGCGATGAAAAACATATTCTTGTACGCAGGGCCAAGCGCCGTTCCCGGATTGTAGCGCATACCCGCCGGACCGCTTACGAAGTTGGCAATGGTCGGGGTGATGTAGGCCGCCTGACCCTCAAAGCGCGGTTTGAACATCTGCTCGTCCATCCAGACCTTGTACGTATTATTGTTTGGATCGCGGTATTTGCCGTACTGCCAGTTACTACGCCAGCCCGTATCGGAACCGTTTACGATGTAGACCAGCCGCTCTTTCTCGCCCGGATGATCGCCATCGTTATCTTCGCTGATCAGGTTACCGTATTCGTCGAACACGAACTCGTGGACGTTGCGAACGCCATGCGCAAATACTTCAAAATCAGATCCATCCGGATTCGATCGCACAACGACGCCACTGTTAGGATGTGCCCACTGTTTGCCATCCGGTCCTTTTCCGTTGAACCCGATATCGCCGATCTGCCAGTAGATTTTGCCATCGGGACCCATCTCGATACCCGACATGCCATGACCGCTAAACCCGACGTGAACGCCGTAGCCGTGCGAAATCGACGTTTTTGATTCGGCAATACCATCACCATCTTTATCCTGCATGCGCCACAGGTCCGGAGCTACGGCCACGTACAGATCGTCACCATTGCTCATGACACCACCGGCTACATCGGTCACCTCATCGTGAAAATCATCGACGACCAGCTGTGACTGATCGGCAACCCCATCGCCGGATGTGTCTTCGATCCGGTAGACATTTTCCTTTTCTACTGTCATGTCCCGCCAATCGTGGGAGCCATCGCCGTTGATGTCTTTCAACCAATCGTTCTTAGCGCTGTTCTCCGGCGACAGAACGCGGTGCAGAAAGGCCCGTTTGTCCTCAATGCTCTGCAAATGGTTCGATTCGATTTCCCAGTCCTGGTGGCTTCTGATGTCGAATTCCGAGTTTTTCTGCCGATTTGTCCGCGTGTAATACAACCGGCCCGTATCGTCAATGTCGATAGCGATCGGATCGGCAACCAGCGAATCGACACCCCACAGGCGCAGGGTCAAGCCCTCGGCCAGTTCAGGGGTTACCGTAGCCTCGATTGCTTTCGCCAGTTGGGCTGCTTTTTCGGGAACCATGCGCTTGATCCGGCGGTCGATCGGATCTTTCTCCGTCTGGTAGCTCACTAAAACGAGCATCGGAGCCAACGCACAGAGCCAGATAATTTCTTTCTTTGTCAGTAAACGAACGTTCCCTTTTTTCATCCTAAAACAGTTGTTAGCCAGTGCCATCACCAGCGATCAATAGGGTTACTCATAGCTGCCGCGTTGATCGCTGGTAGGTGGCCGGTTTTAAAAGGCATTTTCGATCAGACGCTACTTACTAAATAAAGCTTTGTTTAGCCAGATCAGGCCCTCATTCCTGTTTTCGAACTATCCAGGGTCAGTATGGATAGTCAACCCCAGACTAAAAGATATGGTTGGTTGACAGCGTTTCGTTCGTTGATTCCCTCCTATCGCATCAGTAAACGTTCCGCCCGTGCACCTTTGTAGCAAATAATGAGCGACACTGACATGACCCGATACGTTCCGAATTCAAAAACTAACTGGAAATACTTTACCCTGTTCGTTACCTTGTTGTGTCTGGTTAGTTCATTCAAACATAAAGAACTGAGTTGGGTCGCGATTGGCGATTCGATCACCTATCTGAACGAGCATCCCGAAGAAACGGGCCATCGAATTACGAAAGGCTATATGAGCCGGGTTGTCGAGCGACTTCCGTTTATTCATTACACCAACCAGGGCCACAATGGCTGGACTTCCGGGGGCATTGCCTCGGCCATCGAAACGCTCGGATTGGCAAAGGCTGATCTGTATTCGATTTTTCTGGGCACGAATGACTGGTGGGCTGGTCGCCCGCTGGGCCGTCTGGCCGATTATCAGCGCAATACCGGCAATGGTACCGTCTATGGTTCGTTTCGTATCATCATCGATAAACTTCGCAGTCTGAATCCGCAGGCGACCATTGTCCTGATTACGCCCATGCAACGGGTCGATTTTGTGTACATCGCGAATCCGAAGAACAATGCGTATGGATCATACAAGCCCAAAAACGGGCAGACCCTCGAATCATTTGCCAACGCCATCGATTCGATCGGCCGTTACGAGCATATGGCGGTGGTCGATCTTTACCACACGAATAAGTTACGACACAAGAAACTGGTCAAGTTTAAACGCCTGAAAAACCCCAAAAGTGGTGCCTATACTGATTACCCGTATCCTAAATTTATCGACGTACCGTTCAACCCAGACACCGACGCATATCCGTATCCCGTCGAATCCATTGACAGAACGTATGATGGGTTACACCCCTCGGACAAAGGGTACGCGATCATTAGCCGCAAATTGGTCAAGCTGTTTAAACAGTATTGACAGTGTTGCACTAGTTCAACCATAAATCGAGCCTTTTATAGCATAAGGGACAAATTGTCCCTTATGCTATAAAAGGCTGCAAACAGGCTGTATTTGTTAAGCTGCTTGGGCAGCGAATTGTGTAAGAGCAGCTATGGAGAATACGTCGGGCTGAGTCAGTCTGTGTTCAGGATTGAGCATATATGCCCGCAGATGACTGCATTAATTTTGTTGCTGTAATAACTGAGCACACTCTATGATTTCCTGACATAACTGCTTCAGGTCTACTTTTTTTGCGCTCAGCTTACTCACCAGTTGACTAAGTTGTTGTTTCAACTGCGCTGCTTTTTCCTTGGTATCAGGCGGGGAGGAGACACTGGATCGGTTGCGATCCGTACTGCTTTTCTGAACGATTTCCTGTAGCTCGGCCTCGGTAGAGATCAGCGAAACCGGTTTTTCAGACTTCCCCAATTGCTGAACCAATCCCTTATCTACTTTCACTTTGCCGGATAAAATAGCCTGCTTGAAGGGAGGGGATAAACGGTCCAGACCCAAGGCAAAAATGCTATCGCGCTTGATCGTTTTTTCGCTTACGTTGAATTGTTTACCCAGCCGGTACGCGGTAGAGGTACTGGTATCGTCCGGTGAAGCTTGCTCATTTGACGAAGCGACGGGGGGCTGTTCGATCAATGCAGTAGCATAAAGGTCATTCTGACCCTTATGGTTTTCCCGGATATATTTTCCCTTCGCCAACTTATCCTTCAGGTACCGAAGTCCTCGTAAATACGACACCTGTTCAGGCGCAAGGTTACGCCTACCCAGCTGGTTATCAATCATAAAGAACTTCACTTCCTCCATCGACGGGAAGCTCATCAGGTGAATCTTAAAATCCAGCTGATGCTTTTTGCAGATAGTATACCGATTGTGTCCATCGATCAGTACATACTGAGGTGTCGATGCGGGCTGTTGATCCGATAGTTGTTCCCCGGTGGTCTCCCAAATGAGAAGCGCTTCCCGACAACCATTCTGTTTAATGTTTTCTTCCAACTGCCTGAATTCTTCCTCCAAAAGAGGGGGGATATAAGCGGCCAGATCGGGTAGTATGCGAATGTGTTGCTTGATGTCTTCGTGCCGCAGTAAACTTTGATCTTTGATCAACGTATTAGCAGCCAAGGCCAGCTGATATTTTTTTGCCATGAGAAAGTTCGTTGGTTAAGAGTCCGTTCGATTAAACCGTTTCGGCGGGTTGCCCGGTTAGTTCCAGTGCCAGATTGCGGTAGTCGACGGCACCGTTAGACTCCTTAGCGTAGGTGAAAATGTCCTGCTGGGCAATCTGAGATTCCTTTAACGCAACGTTTAATCGAATCTCCGTATTGAAAATGGTAAAGTTCGTTAAGAGCCCTCCTCGAATATACGTAAGCATATCGCGGTGTACATTCAATCGTTTGTCGACCAAGGTGAGAACGATCCCCTCAACGGTTAGCTCATGATTAATGCGATCCCGCACCTGCATAATGCGTTCGAACAAATTGTTAATTCCTTTCATGGCCGACGCTTCCGGCTGAAGGGTAATCAAACAGGAAGTAGAGGCAACCAGGGCAGAATTTGTGAATATGTTCAGGGCAGGGGGGCAGTCGATAAGAATGAAGTCATACTGAGTTCTGAGCGTTGCCAAAACGTTTTTGAGCTGGTTGACACCTCCTACTGCCTGAACCAGTTCCAGATCAGCATTGGCCAATTCCAGGTCACTCGGTGCCAAATCAAAATTAGCGCCGATAGAGACGATTGGTAAAGGCTCATTTTTCAGCAGGGCGTGCACCACTTGCTTTTGTGGCTCATCAACCCCCAGGACCTGGGAAAGATTACCCTGCGAATCCAGATCGATGAGCAGTACGCGGTTGCCTAATAAAGCCAAAGCCTTGCCTAAATTTAAGGTCGTCGTTGTTTTACCAACTCCACCTTTGTGATTGGCAATTGAAATAACTTTCGCTTTTCTGGCCGAGGGATCAACAAAGCCGTATTTTTTCAATATGGGATACAGTGCGGCCAGGTGTTTCGCGTTGAGAACACGGTCCCCCGACAGGGCCTTGGTAAGCGTGGTGGTTGGAATACCGGCTTCCTGCTCAATGACGGAGGCAGATAAAGCGGGATTCAACTTTAAAAAGGTTACAGCGTGAGCGTTGGTGATCATGGAGGCAAGGGCTTATTTGTCATAATATTAGGACAAACGAAACTATTTGTCAAATAATACGGGCAAATTGAAGCAGATTTATTACAGCTGCACTTGATCGAAAGACTATCTAAAACTCTCACAGCCACGTTCTTTGTCCATGCGAACCGACTAAATCACCGTAAACTAAGATCAATGCCTTTTTATTGGCTTTGGCGGCAGTCAGGCCCGGCTTGCGGAGAAATGCCAAAGGGGATGATCGGGTAAGCCGAGATCTGGGACATCATTGCTACGCTAAAGACTCGGGCATTAAACGGTCCATTGCCCGCACTTAACCGCCATTAAAAAAATGAGTAGGGTAACCAAAAATAAAAAAACCTGTTACTATCTAGACTGTATGGCTTGCCAGGGGTTAGCTACTGAAAAAGTACGAGCATGAACACCGATAAAGATCAACTTGCTTTTGAACTTAGCGCCTTCAACAAGCTCTCATCCACCAGTAGCATCCAGGTTATCACGGATGCCTATAACCGGATACTGATTATGGTTCAGGCCGTCATCCTAACTCGAAATGACCCGGATTCAACCACCCGGGCCTGGAGTCTGCTGAATGATGATGCCTACAAATATTTATCTGAAATTCAGGAAGGGAAAAGGGATGCTACGGATGAGTTAAAGCGCACAGTGAGTCAGGTTGGGCAAATACTCTCCATCGCCTAATTTATAAATGGGTACCATTCCGCTCCTTGCTAGACATTATAGTGTTCTTTCATATCGAGTTACTCCCTTGTCAGTGAATACCTGGGTGCCTTACCCTTTTCGTAAATCAGGTAAAACCAGTGTCCATTTTCGCAGGTATGGCCATCAACGCAGGCAGAACCTAACGTGTAGTTCGGGCATGGATTCCAGATACCTGCTTCGTCCGTATAGCCGGGAAGCCAGGACAAACGGGCTTGAAACCGTTCTTCTAAAAATCCATCGGGCACAACGCGCGTGGTTTGACAGGTTAGGCAGGCAATTTGCATAACAAAAGGTGTGTGAAGTGGGAAAAGATGAGAGGCTACCAAACATACTTAAAGCCCGGCCTGAGGTAAATACAACGCTATCGTCCGATCAAAACCCTATCTAGGTGATCAGTTTTCGACTGAGGAGTAGCTTTGCGAAGGGAAAAGAGAGTTAAGTAAGATTCTAGATGGACGAGACAAGTATCGGGCTTAACTCAAACCACATCCGTACCCTCACTAGTTTAAGCTTTTCCTACTTAAACGCAGTTAGACACTGGACACGTAGACGAAAGCGCTACGGTTAACTCAACAGTATGAAAAAGGCATTCATCTTGGGCGCTATGCTGGTAGGCATTGCGACCTTCAGCGCACAGGCGCAAACAACAGGCTCCGGCAGTGGTACGGGTAATGCTACCAACGGATCGGCTTCCCAAAACGGAACGTCGGCCAGCAGCCGTAGCAATGGTTCAACCATGGGCACAGGCAGTACTACGGGTTCAATGAATGGCACACAGGGTGGCCGTACTAAATCGAAAGGTTCAAGCTCAATGAGCAACGGCTCTACCGGAACCGGCAGCCAACGGGACAACTCAACGACTGATGGAACCAGCACCCAAAGTGGTAGTTCGATGTCGACCCAGGGTGGATCGACTGGCCGCAGTGGTCGCAAGGGAAAGATGACAAAGGCCAATTCGACTTCGTCGAACTAGAGTAAGCCTTCGCTATGGCTTAGGTTTGCAAAGTCCAGCGCGTTTTTAGAGTCGGCTACAAAACTAGTCGACTTTTTTTGTCCCCTGTTTAGGATCGACCATTCGGAAAGTTTCCCACTACCAGTAGCGAAAACAAGCCAATCTACTAGTGCAGCCTATCGATCGCTACTGGATAATATCTGACGTAGCCAGCTTTGTAAATTACTATTCGTGGTTTACTGAAGAAGCAAGAACAACAGAGTAACATTCGCTTTCGCCACGTTCAACTAAAGTAAGGTAGTACCATGCAGTTCCCGCTACGACATTGGCAGGTATCATAGCCTGTCCTGAACGTTTGTGATCCTACTCGCCAAAATCTCGAATCAGAAGCCCATTCTTCGGCAGAGAAGCAGGGCTTGCGGGTGATTTATTGGCTGGGTTGTCTTGGCATCAAGTAACCCCTTTGATCACTTCAACCAGAGAAAAACAAGCTGATTTTTTTGTGATCACGGTCAATTCTGATTGGTAGTATACCTATTAGATAGGCGACCAAAACAGTTCCAGTAACCTAGGGGTTATGCAGGTGAGGTCACATACTCCCGGTGGGTTCTCTCGTACTTTGTACCAGAATCATGCTCCCGAGTAGCTCAATAACCTATGACGAATCAAAAAACATATCTCATTGACGGAGCGGGCCGACGCTGGTTTTTAAAACAGTCCTCCGCCCTGGCTGGTCTGTTTGCCCTGCCGCCCCTGCGCTTTTCGACGGCTGCTGCCGTTGACCAACCAACGGGATTGCCACCAGCAGGTAAGCGATCCCTGACGCTGAAAATTAATCGTAAGACCTATAAGCTCGACGTTGAACCCCGCGAAACACTGCTGGATGTCTTACGCGAACGTCTGGATCTGACAGGCTCAAAAAAAGGATGCGATCATGGACAGTGTGGTGCCTGTACGGTACATATCGACGGACGAACGGCGAATGCCTGTTTACTATTGGCCGTGATGCAACAGGGGCGAGACATCACCACTGTTGAAGGATTAGCACCGGGGAAAACAGAGTTGCACCCTCTGCAAACGGCCTTTCTGGAACACGACGGCTTTCAGTGTGGCTTCTGCACATCCGGTCAGCTGATGTCGGGTGTGGCTGCTATTCGCGAGGGGCACGCTGATTCGCGGGCGGAAATCAAAGAGTGGATGAGCGGCAACATTTGTCGCTGTGGGGCCTACGCCGGTATTGTCGCTGCGGTCGAATCGGTACAGAAAGGAGGAAAACGCGTATGAAAAACTTTGATCTGGTACAGGCTGATCAGCCTGCCGACGCGCTAAAACTGAAAAGTGCCGCTTCCACCACCCGGTTCATCGCGGGCGGAACGAATCTGGTCGATCTGATGAAATACGGGATCGAAAGTCCCGATACGCTGGTCGATATAAGTCGGCTACCACTCGATACGGTAGCAAAAACGGCTACAGGCGTGCGAATCGGCGCTCTAGCCCGAAATAGCGATGTTGCGGTCAATAAACTGATAACCGACCAGTTTCCGCTGTTGGCACAGGCGCTATTAGCCGGTGCTTCACCCCAGTTGCGTAATATGGCGACGATGGGGGGGAACCTGATGCAACGGACTCGCTGCTACTATTTTTACGATACCAGTACGCCCTGTAACAAACGGAATCCGCAATCCAGCGAAGGGCCAAGTGGCTGTGGCGCTATTGGTGGTTTCAACCGGATTCATGCCATTCTTGGGGCCTCTTCCAGTTGCATCGCTACGAATCCAAGTGATATGAATGTAGCGTTGAGTGCGCTTGACGCGATTGTGCAGATTCAGGGGCCGAACGGCAACCGATCGGTTCCCCTGATTGACTTTCATCGGCTGCCGGGCAATACACCCCAACGCGACAACGTGCTGGAAACCAACGAACTGATCGTTGGTATTGATCTGCCGACTCCTCGCATGGCCGGTAAATCGCACTACCAGAAAGTGCGTGATCGGGCGTCCTATGCTTTTGCTCTGGTATCGGTAGCGACCCGAATGGCCGTTGAAAACGGTACGATCCGGGATATTCAGATCGCATTGGGCGGAGTGGCGCACAAACCCTGGCGAATGCCAGCCGTCGAAAAACAGGCCGTCGGGCAGCCCGCTACTGAAGCGACCTTCCGGGAGGTAGCCCGGCAACTGCTGGCGGAAGCAAAACCACAAAAAGACAACGCATTTAAGATTAAGCTGGCCGAAAATACCATCGTTCGCTCCTTGCAGACGGTTCTGTAATCGCCTTCCCCTGTTATGGCAAAGAAATTAATTGGTGACCCAATCGACCGAATCGATGGACGGGAGAAAGTGACCGGTACGGCCCGCTACTCTGCCGATATCAAACGACCCGACCTGGTTCATGGCGTGCTGGTCATGAGTACCATTGCACACGGACGCATTCAGCAGATCGACACGAGTGCGACGCTGAACGTACCCGGTGTGGTGGGCGTAATGTCGCACGAGAACGTACCTAAAATAGGAGGGACGGAGAAGAACAAAAACTCGGCCCAAGCTACCGATCGCGTGTTGCACGTGTTTCAGGACAACCAGGTGCATTATAATAATCAGCCGATCGCTGTAGTTTTGGCCGAAACATTTGAAGCTGCCACCGAAGGGGCTGAACGGGTGCGAATACGCTATGATGTCGAGACGCTCAAACCGGAATTGCCCGCCAATATGGACAAAGCCGTTAAACCCGAACGTCTGCCCCGTGCGGACGATCAGGTCGATACGCAACGGGGGGACATGAAGGCGGGTATGGGCGAGGCAACGGTTCGGTTTGAGGAAACCTACCGGACACCCACTCAAACCCATAACGCTCTCGAACCGCACGCGCTGGTGTCGTACTGGGAAGGAGACAAACTCACCATGTATACGGCCACCCAAGCGGTTTCATCGACGCAGAAGCGGGTCGCTGAGTTGTTCGGCATCCCTAAAGAAAACGTGCGGGTTATTTGCCAGTACATCGGCGGAGGTTTTGGTAGTAAAGGCACCGTTTTTTCGCAAAACATGCTGGGGCCACTGGCGGCTAAGTTCATCAAGCGGCCCGTTAAGCTGGTGCTCAAACGCGAGCACATGTATGGCATGGTGGGGTCGCGTTCGGCTACGGTGCAGCGGTTTTCACTGGGCGCTAAAGCCGACGGACAGTTTACCGCAATGGGGCACTACACCATTGCCCAGACGGGCGACTTCGATGACTTTGCCGAACCTGCCGGAGTGATCAGCCGTATGCTCTATGCTGTTCCCAATCAGGAGACGACGCACAAGGTCATTCGGGCCAACATCGGCCTGACGTCACCCATGCGGGCACCGGGCGAAGCACCGGGAGTTTTTGCGCTGGAATGCGGTATCGACGAACTGGCCGCGCAACTGAAGATGGACCCACTGGCCCTTCGGCTGAAAAACTACGCCGAAACGGACCCGCACCGGAATTTGCCGTATACGAGCAAATCGTTGCGGGCCTGTTACGACCGGGGAGCCGAGCAGTTTGGCTGGTCGAAGCGCAACGCTGAACCTCGATCCATGCGCGATGGTAACCACCTGATTGGTATGGGTATGGCGACGACCGTTTATCCGGTCAATCGGGGCGAGTCGTCGGCGAAAGTACAGCTCAACGCGGATGGGACCGTACGGGTCGAAACGGCGACGCAGGATCTGGGGACGGGAACGTTTACAATCCTCACCCAGTTGGTCGCTGAAGTTTTTGACATTTCGCCCGATTTGGTTACGCTGGCCGCGGGCGACACTCGTTATCCCGAAGCCGTCGGGTCGGGTGGCTCACGAACGACCGTTACAACCGGTTCGGCGGTAGTTCAAGTGGCCAAAGAGGTCTTGACGAAAGCCAAAAAGATGGCCCTGAATGATACGAAGTCACCTCTTTACGCTACCCCGGAGTCAGAGATTATGATCGAGAAGGGGAGGCTCTACCGGAAGTCGGATGCGCGCAAGGGTGAATCGCTGAGTAGCCTGCTGAAACGCAACGGCGGCAAGCCACTGCAAGAGATGCAGGAATCTAAAGCGGGCGCCGAGAAAAACAAGTATTCGATGTATGGTTTCGGGACAATATTCGCCGAAGTGCGGGTAGACGAAGCCCTGGGTGAAGTGCGGGTATCGCGCCTGTTATCAGTGGTGTCGGCCGGTAAGATCGTCAATGAAAAGACGGCTCGTAGCCAACTGCTGGGGGGTATGATCTGGGGCGTGAGCATGGCCCTGCACGAGGATACCCTTCGCGATCCCCGCACGGGCCGGATCATGAATCCCAATCTGGCCGAATATCACATGCCCGTCAACGCTGATATTGGTGAGCTGGACAACATTTTTATCGCTGAAGAAGATGAGTCGGTCAATCCGGCGGGTGTGAAAGGCATCGGTGAGATGGGTATTGTCGGCAGCGTCTCCGCCATTGCCAATGCCATCTACCACGCTACTGGTAAACGTCACCGCGACCTGCCCATCACTCCGGACAAACTGCTGGTATAAAATCATTGAGCAGACATGGCCCAGAATCGATCAGGTTCTGGGCCATGCTGTTTTACCGTGAAGCGGTTTCTTCCGGTTTAGTTAGTTTACGACCACCCGCTTCTTGGCGATCAGGGTGCCATCGACCTCCAGGCTAGAGACATAGACACCAGCGGCCAGCCCCTTGCGACTCACGTGGACGTAGCCCTCGGTATTGGTCGATACATCAATCAGGCGCACCAACTGACCCTGAAGGTTATGCAGTTGGATCGTTGCCTGCTGGTGTTTTGCCGGTAGCTGAAAGTTGATTGTCGTCTCGGTCGTAAACGGATTGGGCGTCAGGATGAACGATTCAGATTCGGCCATTTCGGTAATTGCTCCTACACGCGTGGCCGAGGTCGTAATCAGCTTCCACCGCTGGCTGCTGTTCGCATTCGCCAGTTTGCTTACCGCTCTGGTAACCCCATCTACCAGACCAATGTCAAGGCGATTACCGATGGCGCACTGCGGTTCTAACCCATAAATATTCCCACCCAGATCGATCAATTTCCAGCGCTGATTACTACCGCCGTTACTGGAATACGTTTGCACTTTTATGTTATCACCCGCACTGCGCCCCGCTACATCCAGTCGTTTGCCGGGAGCGTGTTGTGGTTCGAGTTCATACAGCCCATTGCCTATGTCAATGAACTTCCATCGCTGATTGGCTCCACTGTTGCTTTGATATAACTCCACGATTGCCTGATCCGCTGTACTCAGCGCACGCACATCCAGCCTTTTACTCAACGCGTGTTGCGGTTCGAGTTCATAAACCCCCCCCGCCACGATGCCGGTGCTGCCCGTCGACGGCGCAAACGTAGCCGTCAGGGTTGTATTGGTACCCGGTGTAGACAGGCTCTGAAGACGGGCTCCTCCGTTTGACCAGGACGCGAACGTGTAGGTAATGCCCCCTACCGTTTGTGGCGATACCGCTTCCAGACTCCTGACAATACGGCTGACGCCCGTGAAGGAGGAGGGCCCGGTAACGGTACTGCCATCCAGTTTAAGGGCTAATCCGGCAGGGTTGGTCGCCAGCGTAATCGTCGAGGCAATGGGAACAATATCCCTGGACACCGTCGTGGTGGCCCCCTTTGAGTCCGTTACCGTCAGAAATAGCCGGAACAGGACGTTGGCCGACGTTTCCATCTGAGTGGGTACAGTAAAGCTGCCGCTGGTGATACCGCTGACGGGTTCCATCGCGGGATGCGCATGAGCGGGGTTATCGAAATGGTACAGATCCACTTTCCAGGTAAAGGCACTGGCCGGTAACGTGCCGTCTTCGCCGTCGGTACCCGTGCCGGAAAACGTAATGATATCCCCGCCCGCATACTGTGCCCCTGATGCTGGTGTGCTGATCGTGGCGACTGGCAATTGGTTCGTGATCACTGTCAGGGTTGCTTCACTGCTGGTGGCACTCCCCGCTGAATTACTCACCATGACCCTGAATTTTGCGCCATTGTCTGCCAAAGCCGGACTGGATACTGTGTAACTCGACGCTGTGGCTCCCGAAATGGCAACGCCGTTCCGCTGCCATTGATAACTGGGCGTTGGATTGCCGGAAGCAACGGTGTTAAACGTAACAGACTGACCGACAGAGGCCGTCTTACTGGTTGGCTGAACGGCAATGACCGGAACGCCATTTCCGGTATAATCCACGCGCCACAATACACCGTTGGTGCTTGATGTGTTAGCCGCGTCGGACCCGCCGGCAATGCCCCCTCGGGCGATAAAATAGAGCGTTCCATCATTGGCTATGGCTACATCCAAGGGCCGGTTGATGCCCGTGGCAAACGTCGTGACCGCTTTAGTGGCCGGATCAATCGCTTTTAGCCAGCCGTTGCAGTAATCCCCAAAGAAGTACTTGCCCACATAGGCTGCCGGAAATTTAGCTGTGGTCGGATTGTAAAACGCGCCGGCCGTGATGGAACACCCCTGGCTGTGGTCATAGGCATAGAAGGGATCCTGGTAATTGGTGGGGGATACTTGATTCGTCCGAACACCTTCAATACCGGGCCAGCCGTAATTCTTTCCGGCAATCGCTTCGTTAATCTCTTCCCAGGTAGAATTGCCGACATCGTTGATAAACAGCTTGCCGGTACCGGGCTGAGCAGCCAATCGGAACGGATTGCGAAGGCCCAGCGCCCAGATGGCCCGGTTGACGCCCGAAGCGGTAGAGTAGAAAGGATTATCAGTTGGAATACTGCCGTCTAAATTGATCCGAAGAATTTTACCTTTTAGCGTAGTCAGAGACTGTGCGTTTTCGGCAACGGTGTTCTCGCCCACCGAGATAAAAAGCTTACCATCCCTGATGGCCAGTCCTCCACCATTATGATAACCGACGGAGCCTAACGGATCAATCGTAATCAGTACCAGTTCGCTACCGGAAACCGCTACATCACCGGCAGCGGTAAAGCGGCTTACCCGGTTATTGCTCACCGAACTCCCGGCGGCTTTGTAGGTGTAATAAACGTAAATGAAGTTGTTCGTACTGAAATTAGGATCGACTACTACCTTCAGCAGGCCCCGTTCGTTGAAGTTATCAACATTAGGAATGGTGACAAAAGGCGTGGCTAGTAATGCGCCATTTTTAACGATTCGCACCTTCCCGTTTTTCTCTGCCAGAAAAACCCGACCATCGGGGGCTACATCTATACCGACTGGATCCAGGCCGGTTGCCACTTGAACACCGGCGAAATTGCTGGGAAAACTTTGGGCCTCCGCCCGTTGGAACTGGAGTAAACAAAGCCATAAAAGTAAAGCAAGGACCGCTGCTTTACCGGTCAAAAACGTTGCGGAGAGGTGATTCATAAGTAAGGGTTTGTTAAGGTAGATGGTTTAGGCAGATCGGTTAAATATATAAAAAAACAACGATAAAGTTTATCTTTTTAGCTAACTTATATAGTAAGTAAGTCTACCAAAATAATCTATAATGTGCGTTGTAGTTCCATTACTGAGTTGTGTCCTGATCCAGTTCGATTCACAACGCATGGACTTGTTCGACAGCAATCTGCTAAGAGTCCATTTCCCAGACCAGGTAAGGCCGTTTGTCTCGCCTATATAAATAACCCCGCATCAGACGAAGTTGATGCGGGGTTATAATTACTGTGGAATCGCCCTATTCAGGATCGTTGACGCGTGCCCGGTGCCGGTAATAATTTTCTGAATAGATGCATACGTAAGGCTATTCTGATGCAGAAGGTATAGCGGTATTGTTCTATCGCAATGATTGTCAGTTCAGCCTTGATACCGGGTCTTACTCCCCAGCGGCTAGTTCCGAAGCGTCCAGTCGGGCCATTTCCAGGTCTAACCGACGTTCGGCCGTTCGTAACACCTCATCACTGAAACGCTCCTTACTGGCTAGCTCGACCAGTAACGACTGCTGGTATTCGCTGAGGGCTCGCTCGGCCGCCCGCATCTCGCTTACCAACGATCGCTCGTCAACCGATGGGTTGGAGCCCGATTTAGTTTCATTGAGCGTAGCGCCAAGTTCGCTGGCTAACAGTTGGTACCGGCGGATCAGGATTTGTCTTAATGGATTTGGCAGGGGCATCGGAAAATTACTTTCCAGGTAGTTCAGCGATTGACTGGCCAAGAGAAATTCCAGGGCCCGATCTTCCCGCGCCTGATCGTTTTGAGGCTTCACACCCAGCAGCTGGATCAGCAAGGGTAGGGTCAGTCCCTGGAGTACCAGCGTAGTCAGGATGACCACGAAGGCCAGAAACAGAATCAGGGTACGGTGGGGAAATGACTGACCGTTCACCAGCGTCAGGGGGAGCGCCAGTGCTGTGGCCAGCGAGATGACGCCCCGGGTTCCGGTCCAGGCTACGATCAGCACGTTCCGCCAGTCTACCTGGTTTGCCGGATCGCCGGTGCCTGATCCGCTAAGGGTGGACTGATCGGACCAACCCAGCAAACGGGGGTAGTAGGAACTAAAAAATACCCACAGAATTCGAACCAGAATGGTGACGGCGCTGACCACAACGCTATACAGCGCCAGTTCCCCGGCGGTGTATCCACCCAGATCTGCCACGATGGCTGGGAGCTGTAAGCCAATTAAAATGAAGACGACCCCTTCGAGTAAAAATATAACCGTGTCCCAAACGGCTCGGGATTCCAGACGGGCCTGGGGTGAGAAGACTTCCGGTGCTCGGCGGGTTATCAAGAGACCGGCACTAACAACGGCCAGTATGCCCGAGGTATGCACATGTTCGGCGGCTAAATAAGCTAGGTACGGAGCTAGTAAGGTCAGGCTGGTTTGTATCGTTGCGCTTTCCATACGACGGAGGGCAACGGTCATCAACCAACCCAGCGAGCCTCCGATCAGCAGTCCACCACCGGCCAGGACCAAAAATTGCAGGCTAGCCTCCCAAAGCACAAAACTACCCGTCATGACAGCGGCTACGGCGTAGCGGTAAGCTACCAGGGCGGAGGCATCATTGAGCAGGCTTTCTCCCTCCAAAATAGCAATGACTCGTTTATTAAGTCCCAGCCCTTTAATGATGCTATTAGCCGCCACTGCATCCGGGGGTGATACGATGGCTCCGAGCACGAAGGCCAGTGGCCAGCTGAAGCCCGGAATCACGAAATAGGCTGCCACCGCGACCGCCGTTGTGGTGAAAAATACCAGTGTAACAGCTAAGGTAGTAATGGGTCGGATTGAGCGGGTGAACTCCTGCCAGGCGGTTTTGGAGGCCGCATCGTAGAGCAGAGGGGGTAGAAAAATGATCAGCGCTACGTCAGGATCAAGGGCTAGATTAGGCAGGAAGGGGACGAATCCAATTACCAGTCCCGTTCCTACAAGTAAGATTGGGTAGGGGAGTTTGATTTTATCGGCGATGGCCGACAAACCAATCAATATGAAGAGGATAAAGATAACCGTTTGGAAGTTTGCCATACGTGCTGAGTTGAGTAGGGTGACCAGGTGTCAGGTGGGATGTCTTTAGGTTGTAACAGATTTCCCCTGTTTATGGCCCAAGCCGCCTACGATTTGTTTAGCCAACCGGCCACACCCGGTATCTGTCTGGCCACAAATGAGTAAACGAGCTGGTAAGCTATACAAAGTGCCGGTCCCTTCTCGCGACTCGATCGCGCGCTGTCAATTGTTCAATCGGATAAATCCCCGAATGAACTCCCTATACGCCTACTACGAGCAATATGTCCCAAAAAAAGCTTATAACCAGGTTCGCATACCTACAAGGCCCCAGGTAGCCATGTAGCCTACCACCAGCAGGGCCGAACACACTGCGAGGCTCAGAAAAAGCCGGTCCGCACGGCCTGAAATCTGCCTATAATTACGAAGTAAACCAAGAAGTGCTCCAAGGGCCGCAAGCGGACCCAGGAGGGAGGCAACGAAAATTGTGATCGAAAGGGGTGAAACGCCCCCTAATGAATCATTACCACTGTTCAAACATAGTACCATCACCAGGTAAGACAGTGCGTAGACAAATAGCCCTACCCGAACTGGAAGTGCACTCAATCGACGACCTTTTGGCTTCAGCCAGGCGGAACGAATGAGCCAGCCAACACCCATCAAAAAACTGATCACTAACAGCAACAGCGACAAATGACCTAGAACAATGGGTAGCCAGGCACCCAAAATCGACGTTTTCGTAGCTGTATTGGCAACTATACCACCCCCGAACGACCGCACCAGTACCTGTTCGCCCTCGTCGTTGTGCACCAGCGTTACCTCGGGTGTGTAGCCACGTTTATCCAGCCGTAGGACTCGATCTGGGTTGATGGGTCGAAGTCGTATGGGTTCGCTACCCAATCCATCCTGCATAACCAGTTCTCCTGCCTCTTCTTTGATGTGCATTAGTTCGGTTAAGGACAGAAACCAGCCCGTAATTGCCAGCCGGAAATTGCTCGGGTGATAATACCCCACCCAACTCGTCTTCTGTGCAGCCGATAAGGGGTACGCTGGTGGCAGCTGTTGAGGGACATTTTGCATCACTGCTGTCAGAACGGCATCTTTGAGTTTACCAAAGCCAGGGCCGTCGCTGTTGACAAGCACGATGATTCCCCGATTCAGTTCAGACTGGTATAGGTAGTGTGACCGTAAACCGATTCCCGCCCCATCGTGACCATGGAAGAGGTGGCCCCGGAAGGAAGTAGTGAAATTATTGAGTCCATAGCCCTGCTTTGAACCTGTATGGGCGGCCAGGGCTGTTGTTGGGGTTTCCATCCGATCTACGGAGGCCGGTTTGAGGAGTTGCTGTCCCCGGTAGGAACCCCGGCCCATGAGCATTTGTACGAATGACATTAACTCCAACGCCGACACATTGAGTCCACCCGTAGGTCGTAGCAACAGGTGCCAGTAGGGAGCTTCCTGCTGGTCATCGCCTGCGTAACCGCTTGCCAGGTCCGTCAGGGCGGCTCCGTCGCGATGAAAGGTAGCCCTGGTCATGCCCAGCGGCCTGAAGATACGCTGTCTCACGAATGACTCAAACTCCTGTCCGGTTTGCTTTTCAATAAGCCGGGCAACAACAGGCGGTCCGGCATTGCTATACGCCATAAACGTACCGGGTCGCCAGCGCGAACGTCGGGATTCCGACGCAATTGTCAAGCCTTTTTCGAGAGGAATGGTGGGATCATTAAAGGCGTAGGCTTTGGGCGACCAATCGTCAAAACCCGCCGTATGCTCCAGCAGATGGGCTACCCGAATGGGATCCGTTTCTTCCCATACATTGCTAAATGTGATTTCGGGAGCCCTCTTTTTCAGTTCATCCGTGAGGGCCAGTTGACCCTGCTGAACCAGCATCAGAGCTGAAACGGCCACCAGACTCTTGGTAATAGACGCTACTGGAAATAGTGTTTGGGCTGTAACAGGGGCGTTGGTCCTCCGGTTTCTTACCCCAGCGTTGTGCTGGTAGAGCAGCGAATCCTTCGTAAACACCAGTACCTGAAGTCCCGGTATTTTATGGGCTTTGCGTATGCTGTCGATCTGCTGGGTCAGTCTGTTGAAGGGGATAGTTTGCCCGGAGGGTTGGGCAACGGTCATTGCATACGTAGTCAACAGGAGCAGACTGGTTAGTAAGGAAGTTAGTCGAATAGACATAGCGTTAAAGTCTATTGCAATCGTTTCTATGTAAACATACAGAGAATTCGTCCAGGTCGTATGCCAGGACGTAGCGATCAACGTTACTAAAGTTAGCAAAGCCCTACCCGCTTGAATCGGCCGCTTAAATGAAGGCTGATCGATCGGGTAGGGGCGAAGGGAGGAGCGAGACTATCTGGTTACGCACTGTAGATGACCTCTGTGTAATTAAAAGACGCTTCGCGCAGGTGTTCTTTGACTTTTGCTAATCGTCCTCAACGACTTATTGGGTTGCTGACGGAGAAGAGAAACGACGGTTTAGCCAACTCTCAGGGTAGGCTTACAACTTACTCTGAATTAGGCAATTGACGTGAAATGCACGCTCTTTAGCCATGGCAACTGACTTGATCAGCTCCTTTCGACCGTCCCTCGCTGTTTATCGGTTTTGATAAAATCACGTCTTAACTACGTTCCTGATTCGCGTAAGTACAAAGTAGTAGTACCCTGCTTGAGCTGAATGGGAAAGGTTTTTAATTCCCGATCAATGAGCTTGTGGTCATGCGGCACGGCTTCGCTGATATAATCGGGATCAATGAAGATGATATTGAGTCGCTGGTGCACTTCATGGCCGGGTCGTTCGGTGTGCTTGAGCAGGTGTTCACTGCTGGTGGTCGTGGTCATGGCGGCCAGATCATCAAAATATCGATAGGTGCAATACCAGTAGTAATAGTTATGGGCATAGTTAGAGAAGCAAGCCTGATATGCGTCGGGATGTTGACGCACGGTTCGAAGAATTTCGTCGGTCCGTTGTAGTTCTTTTAGTTGGGCTATGCTAAGTTGCTGCATCAGGGAACGATTGAGAAGTTCGTCGCGGTAGTTTCTGATGTGTTGTTCGACGTCGCTGTGGGTAACGGTGCGCTCGATGGAGTATTTATGTTTGTAGAAAAAGGAGAGGGAGATTGCGGGCTTGTCGTAATTGATGAGTTTGAGATTTTTGAGAGGTTTTCCAGGCCGGTGGAAGGCCTGATATTGTTTCATAAACTGCATGGGGATAAAGTAGTATTCCAAGCGTTGATCCGCTGGGGGGGGATTGCTAATTTGATTGATGCCTGGGGAGAGCTGAATAAGTTGGGTGTTTAGCACAGTGCGTAGGGCATCTAGTGGAGCTTCATCTGTACGTTTAGCAGGTTTGCGGGCCATGTAAGTAGGTGGAGAATTAGTGGCTATTATTTACTATAAAAGTAAATTTATGAACTGATATGACCAAGATTTTTTTCTTTTTTTGACAACGCAGTCGTTTATTCCTTTACTGTTCTGGTATCTACTGAATCAATTACAGAGGTATATCGGCTATTGCACAGCACAGCTCAACAGTTTGCTAAAGAATATATAGAGCGTAATTAGCACCAGCCTAGCTAGTAATACGATTATAAGTGAAAAGCAAATCGTTGGTACGTGTGCGGGTTCGTAAATGGGGAACAACTACCTCCGAAACGCTGGTGCATACTAACCGCGATACCGATTGATCCTGTACTAGTTATTGGTATCATTGGTTTAGCCGAAATAACCATAAGTGAACACGGCTCTCTTTCCCCAAAAGCCGCTTACCCTCGACTGGCCCGCGTTAATTCACTTTCACGAACTCATAGCCAGGCCCATCGGTAGCAACCCCCAAATCAAGGAACATTCGATTCTCATTGATGTACAGGCCAGGGTTACGAATATACCAATTGTCCTCTCTCGGTTGAGCATTAGTTTTGATTAGTAAACCATACGTAGTCTCTACAACCTCATAATCAACTTTATCACGTTGGATACCCCCCTGTATGAGACTGATCTGGTTCTCATCGATGCTAAGTTCCACCGCGGGTACAGCAGGATTGGGAATCATAGCCGATACCTTAACGAGCTTCCACTTACCCAGTAGCCACGTCCTAGCTTGTTGCAAATCCTGAGTATGTTCTTTTAGGGGATCAGACGTGGGATCGATTGGTGCTGTTTTATGACAACTTGTGACGCTAAAAACCACCACCATCAGTATACTCCAACCAATAGTTTTCATCATTTAACTAATTAGTTCATCCCACACTAGGACCACGAAAAAGACAATAGGGTTGCATTACTACCGCCGTATTTTTCAGCAGAAGGCCCACAAAACGTCCTGCCGGCGGGACGTTTTGTGGGCCCGAGAATTCAATCGGTGAGTAAAACCTTACAGTGTCAATCGTTGGCGATCTTTCAGTAGAACATCCCGCAGTTTGGCATAGGGTAATTGTTGCGGAGATACGTTATTATCGATAGACAGAACGGCAGCCGTAGCCGCTGACTGACCTAGAATCATGAACACCGGTTCCATCCGAATCGATCCGTAAGCAATGTGCGAACTGGATACGCAGACGGGCACCAGCAGGTTTTTGCATTCGCTTTCCTTTGGCAGAATAGACCCGTAGGCAATGGAATAGGGCTGCTTGGGATGAACGCCAATATCCCCCTCGTTCTGTACAAACCCATCAGAACGTACGTACCGCTGTGCATTGTGCGCATCAAGGGCGTAAGAACCCATACCGATCGGGTCGGGTACGTTGGTTTGCCCAAGCGCATCGGCTTCTTTCATAACAAAGACACCCCGCATACGACGGGCTTCGCGGACATAAATCTGGTGCGGCCAGTTGTTGTTATCCGTGAATTCATCTTTCGCCAGTCCCCACTGGGCCATGTCTTTTCGTACATCTTCCGGAACGCGCGGATCATTGGCCATAAAATACAATAGCCCCTGCTGGTACAACTGGTGGTCCCGAATAATTTCTTTGCGACGTTCGTAGGTAGCATCGGGATAGTCGTAGTTTTTGCCAATGTAGTCTGAGCTGAATGGGCCGTGATTATTGGTATCCGTTTTGCGGTTCGGGATAGGATCAAACTTTTGAAACGTCTCGCGCCAGCCGCTGTCAAACACGCGGCCCAGCAGTTCGTAGCGAGCCGGGTCGTAGTTAGCTGGTTTCGGGAAGGGCACCCGGTTGTCCGGATTGTTACTAAAGCACATGCGAAAGCAATACGCCTGAATTTTGTTGTCGCCCGCGCCCTTCTCGCCCGGCCCACTGGTCGCAATTTCAGGAAGTAAGCCGCTCTTGGGATCACCCGGTGTTTTGTAGGGGCTTATGTTGGTTTTGAAATAATGTCCGTGTTGAAACACGTTAGGCTGCACCCCATTCCATGTTTCGCCGTACACGCTGTTGGCTTCCCGACCTACATGGTATTTAACGCCCGCAGCGGCCATCAGGTCACCTTCGTAGGTAACGTCGATAAACATTTTTCCCTCATAAACCTGGCCACTCAGGGTACGAAACGAGGTGATAGCCCCCGCTTTTTTGGTTACCCCCTTCGCCGACCGGTCAAGCCATTCATTCCGATAAACGGTGATTGCATTTTCTTTTACCAGGTCCTCGAATATTTTTTCGGCCGCGTGGGGTTCAAAAATCCACATGGTGCGCGAATTACCGTCGATGGCCGGTGTTCCCTGGCCTTTGTTGCCGTACTCTTCCCGTTTCTGCCATTTCCAGGACGAATCCTGTTGGTAATGCTGATAGAGTCGCTGATAAAATTCACGCGATAGGCCCCCGATAACCTCTTTGTTCCCGGTATCCGTAAAACCCAATCCGCCTGCCGACAGCCCACCCAGGTGTTTGTCCGGCGAAACAACGAGTACCGACTTGCCCATCTTTTTCACTTGCACAGCCGCGGTCACAGCCGCACACGTACCTCCATAGATGATCACGTCAGCCCGGCGAACCGCGACGGGTTTTGCCGCATACGTCGTGACGGGAACAATCAGTAGCAAAATCAATGCAGTACGTAGTAGCCATTGATTAGGCAGGTGGGTCATTGTCAACCGAATGGGGTAATCAAAAAAACGAGTAGTCATTGGCTAGGAATTAAGTAAGAAGATAATGAACCTGTTTAAACGTTCGATCAAGCAACAAGCGGTATTTTTTGTCGTCTCGACCGGTCCGCCAGTGCGGCAGGAGGGATGACAAAAACTATCAAAAATGGCTTAAAAACAAGGCCATTGAAAAACCCCTGAACATGAACGAAAATTAGGACGAAGCACACCCGTCCTAATAGCCGGGATTCTGATCGGATGGGTTAATATCCGGGTTGTTGTCAATTTCCTGAATGGGAATAGGCCAGAGCAGGTGAGCCGTCGCTACATCTTTTCCTTTGGCTGCTTTTATGATTGCTTTCAAGCGATCGGTCCCTAACCGCTTGAGGTCATGCCAGCGTTTGAACTCCAGCATGAATTCGTAGGCGCGTTCGGTCAGGATCAGCTCCCGGAAAGAGGCCGCCGTTAACCCCGTAGCGACCAGATCGACGGGCGAGGTTGCGGTCGATGAATAGCCATAGGCCCGCCGATGAACCATGTTGAGCCGTTCGAGCGCCAGTGCCGTTGGGCCATTACCCGCCTGCGAAGCCGCTTCAGCGTAGATCAACAAAGCGTCGGCGTAGCGCAGGATTGGGCAATCACTACCGACATTTACTGCGTTGGGATCTTTGTATTTACGGAAACCAAGTGGCTCGGCAGCAGGCAGACTGGTTTGTACGCCCGACCGGTTGGCATACGTGCTGAACAGGTTGAAGTTTTTACGCAGGTCTTTGTCATCCCAGTTTTTAATGAGCGGCAGGTCAGGTCTGCTAAAGTGGGCCCGAACGCCACCCGGTGCATTCGGGTTATCGGCGGGGTACAAATAAGCAACGTAGTTCCAGCCCTGGGTCGCTACCTGCGCGTATTTGAGGTAGAAAATCTCCTCGGTAGTCGTCACGACCGACGCACCGTACAACTTCTCGAAATCGTCGGATACTTTTACCTCCACCAGCGAATACGCTTTCGACTGAATCACTTCATCGGCTTTGTCGCGGGCATCGGTCCAGCGTTCGTTCGTCAGGTACACGTCGGCCAGCAACGTTTTGGCCGCCCATACCGTTGGTCGCCCAATTTCTCTGGTGGTCGCGGGCAGCGTTTTCTCCGCTTCCAGTAAATCGGCGATGATGACTTTGTACACCTCCGTAACTGGCTGGCGCTGGCCACCCAACTGGCTCAGGTTTTCGGTTGGCTCAGTATGAATCGGCACTGCGGCATAGTTGCGAACGAGATTGTAGTAGTTGAGCGCACGCAAAAACCGGGCTTCACCAAGCAGTGGGTTACGGTCAGCATCGGCCATGGCTATACCCGGTGCCGCTTTCAGGATAATGTTGGCCGAATTAATTGCCTGATAGGTCTGACCCCAAATGGCGTTAGTGCGGGCAATATTGGTCCCGTCGAGGCCCTGGTATTCGCTGACCGGCGTTTGCGTACCCCGCGAGATAGCATAGTCTGTTAGACCTTCCAACTGAGCCGGATAGTTCGTGCCATAATAATTGCCATTCCGCATGATCGTGTAAACGGCATTCAACCCCGCTACGAGGTCGGCCCGCGACTGGTAAAAATTAGCTTGCGACAGATTGGCCCGTGGGACCTCCGTCAATACGTTCTGGCAGCCGGGTAGTGCCAGCAGACTCAGACCGGTTATAATTGAGAGTAAACGTTTCATGGCTAAAAGACGGGTCTATAAACCGATGCGAACACCGAGGGTTGTAAGTTTAGTGTTAGGATAACTGTTCTGATCAATACCTAGCGTAACATCACCTCCCTGCAAGCCCCCCTGCGTACTCACTTCCGGATCATACCACGAGTAGCTGGTCAGGGTTAGCAGGTTCTGCGCGCTCAGGTAGATCTGCGCTGACCGTAACCAGCTTAGTCCCAACTTGGCCGCCGGCAGATTATAGGCCAGCTGAACATTTTTAAGCCGGAGATACGACCCGTTTTCTACATAACGGTCCGAAGCCCGGAACCGGGTATTCACGCTGATTTTTGGGTATTTGGCTTTTGGATCGGGGGCAGCAGCCGTCCAGTGATTGGCGTATAAATCCTTTAACTGGTTTTCGCCAAAATTGAAACTGTTGGCGTAACTGGCCGTATTGAAGTTAAAGATATCAGCACCCTGAACGCCCTGGAGAAAGACAGTAAGGTCGAAATTTTTCCACGAAACGGTTGAATTAAAACCGTAGGTGAACTTCGGATTTGGGTTGCCAATTATAGTTCGGTCGTTGTCGTTAATGATACCGTCACCATTGAGGTCTACAAACTTAATGGCCCCTTTCTCGTCCAGCCCGGCCTCTTTAAATCCGTAGAACACCCCCACCGGCTGCCCTACCCGCACCAGATTGACCGGAACACCAAGTGGATTAGCCAGCGTAGTACCAAATACATCACTACCATTCGAGAGTTCCAGCACCCGGTTGCGGTTGGCCGACGCATTGGCTGACACATCCCAGCGAACCGGTCCCCGCAGCACATTCGCCGACACCGATACTTCGACCCCCGCGTTTCGAATGCTGCCGATGTTCCGGGTGGTTTGGTTATAACCCGAACCGGGTGGCAAGGGCACGGTTGCCAGCAGATCAGTCGTTTTCTTGACGTAAACGTCCAGAGTCACCTGAAGCCGGTTTTGCAGAAAACCCGCGTCCAGACCAACGTTCGATTGGGTTGTGGTTTCCCACTTCAAATCGGGGTTTGACAGGACCGTGCCAGGTGCGTACCCAATCGTGAGGTCATTGCCAAAAATAGTCTGGTAGGCACTCAACTGATTGAGCGTTTGGTAGGGTGACAGGCCCGTGTTACCCGTTTGCCCCCAGGAGCCGCGTAGTTTTAAGTCCGATAACCAGCGCGCATTTTTGAGGAATGGCTCCTCGATCAGTCGCCAGCCAAGGGCCGCTGACGGGAAATAGCCCCATTTGTTATTCTCCCCAAACCGGGACGACCCATCGGCCCGCAAACTGGCCGTCAGCAGGTATTTGTCAGCAAATGAATAATTGAGTCGGCCCAGGTACGACAGCAGCGCCCAGTCGCTATAGGACGAGGTTGGGATACCGGGTGCACTCCCCGCCTGAAGCGAATAGTATTTCAGGTTGTCGTTGGCAAAACCCGTTGCCGACGCGTTGAAGCCCTGATTGGTTTGTTTCTGATAGGTGAATCCGCCCAGGGCCGTCAGGTTGTGCCGCTCGGCCAGCGTTTTAGTGTACGTTAACGTGTTCTCGTTCAGGACATTCAACTGGTCAGCATAGGACTGTTGAGCCGAGCCCGTGGGAGTCAGGTCGGTTAGCCGGCGGGACGAGTATAGGTTTCCTTTCGTTTTGTCACTCTCAATACCAATGGATGTTCGGAATACCAGGCCCGATAGTACCTGATAATTCAACGCCATATTAGCCAGTGTATAATCGCGCTGCGTCTGGTTATCGACTTCCCTCGCCAGCGCCAATGGGTTACGCAGGACGTTCGGACTGAAGGTATACGGCACAACGTTACTGTAATTTCCGTTGGCATCGAGGGGCGCAACGGTCGGTGGGGCCACCAGCACCGCCGATGTGACGCCCTCTCCCCGGCTCGAATTTTCGCCACTGACTAGGTTACGGTTCGTGCGGCTCACCACCAGCGAATAAGCCAGACTCAGCCGGTCATTGACCTTATGGTTGATGTTTGCCCGAGCCCCCGCTTTCCAGTAATCCGATGTCTGGACAATACCCTGCTGGCGCAGATAATTGGCTGATGCCGAATACTGTAACTTGTCGTTACCGCCTGAAAACGTCAGCACATGGTTTTGCATCGGAGCCTTGCGGAGTAGCTCTCGCTGCCAATTGGTCCCGGTGCCGAAGTTGTTGATTTGGTCGGTCGTAAAATAAGGGGCTAACCCATCGTTGCTAGCCCGCTCGTTGGCAAGCTCGGCAAACTCACGGGCGTTGAGCAAGGGAATTTCCTTGATGGGTTGCTGAACAGCGTAGTAGCTATCAATATCGATCTGCCCCTTACCCGATTTTCCCCGGCGCGTGGTTACGATAATAACGCCGTTGGCCCCCCGCGACCCGTAGATAGCCGTAGCCGAGGCATCTTTCAGCACATCGATCGACTCAATATCGGCGGGGTTGAGCGCAGACGGTGTACCCGCCAGAGCAAACCCATCGACCACGTACAGCGGATTGTTTCCGCCCACAATCGAATTACTCCCCCGAATTCGGACCGTAACGGTTCCGCCCGGCTGGCCCGAGTTCTGAGTAACCTGCACCCCAGCCGCCCGACCCTGCAACGCCTGGGTAACGGTGGTTTGCGGCAATGCATTTAATTCTTTCGATTTAACGGAGGCCACTGAGCCGGTCACATCGGTTTTCTTTTGGGTACCGTATCCAACCACTACCACTTCACTAAGCGTCTGGTCGTCAGGCGATAACTGAACGTCGATCACAGGTCGATTTCCAACCGCGACTTCCTGGGTCAGGTATCCAACGAACGAAAAGACCAATGTTACTGAGGCCGGACCCGCTGCCGGCTCGGGTAAACTCAGCTGATACCGACCACTGGCATCAGTGGTTGTACCCCGGTTCGTGCCTTTCACAACTACACTTACACCCGGTAGTGTTTCCCCATTATCGGTTGCCCGAACGGTGCCCGAAACCGGAATATCTTCAGAAGCCGCATTGACCAAAGCCGCCACGGGCTGAACCATCATCGGATTTAACAACTCACCATTAACTACTTCCTGGCGAACGGAACCAGAAGCCGGGAAGTTGGCATCCGTAGTGACCGTTGCTTTGCGGGTGAGTACAACCCACGTACCCGGTTTCACTTGTTTGTAACGTAAATTGAATGGTTTCAACAACCGACCGAGTGACTTTTCCAGCGTTGTGCTACCAGCCAGCACGTCGGCGGGTACGGTCAGATTGGCAATTGTGCGGTCTTCAAACAGAATATCCGTTTGGTAACGCGCTTTCAGGTCGTTCAGCACATCAGCCAGCCGGCGGGTGCCCACAGCGGACGAAGCTGACGGGGTTCGGGGTTGTTGCCGGGCCATGGCAACTATCTGGCCAGTAGCGGGATGCCAACCGCTTACTAACGCACCAACAAGCAGAATTGGCAACGCAGCGGGGTAAAAATAGAAACGCATGACGTAAAATCGGGGAAAGGGAAAGACTATTAGTCGAAAAAAGTAACGGTATTATCGTGTTGCTTGTAATTGATTTCCAGCAGGCCAGTTACTACCCGAAGAAACTCGTCCGCATTATCGGCCTGGAAAGAGCCGGTAATCGTGCGGCTGGCTAGTTCCTGACTTTTTAGCTCGACACGCAGATTATACGTATCCCGCAGAAGATCGGTGATTTCGCGAACGCTGGTGCGGTTGAAAACGAATCGGTGGTCGCGCCAGGCCGTACTGACATCCGGTTCATCCGTATGGTTCTGGGTCAGTTGACCGGACGGATCTACATTTACAACATCACCGGGCTTTAATCGGAGCTGGTAAACGGGCTTGGCCGGACGGGTATAAGTCAACTGGATTGCCCCTTTGCTCAACACCACCTTGGTTCCCGCCGGGCGATCATACACGTTGAATTCGGTACCCAGTACTACGACATCAACTCCCCGGTTCGTATTGACGATGAATCGTTGGTGAGTCGGTGTATGACTAATCGAAAAAGCTGCTTCCCCCGTCAACCACACCGTTCTCGTTTTAGTACCAAAGCCGAAACGCGGTATGCGAAGCGTCGAGTGGGCGTTCAACGTTACCCGTGATCCATCGGACAGAGTTAGCCGACGCGTTTCGCCGAAAGCCGTTTCGACCGTTCGGTAAAGTACTAATCCCCGACCGGCATACAGGCCCAACGACAGACAGAAAACAACCGCAGCGGCCACCAGCCAGCGGGTACTGACGGGTAACGGACGAACACGGACCTGAACGGTTATTGTCGACGTCGGTTGTTGTTCTAGGCTATCAATTCGACTCATCAGCCGATGAAAAGCCCTGTCATCGTCGGCCAGGTACTGGAGGTGATGGCGTTCCCACTCATCGAGCCAGACCACGTACTGCTCCTGGCTAGCGGGTTGCTGCAACCATTCAGCGATCATTGTTCGTTGCAAGGCTGTCGATCGGCCAGCGAAATGCTCAGCTAGTAGTTCTTTCGTAATGGCCTGATTCATAAGTCAACAGACATTTTTTCCAAGGCAGCGGCAATCGGCAGGTTGGATAGTGACGTAGCAAAAAGCAGGAGTAGCCAGGCAAACAGACCCAGTTGGAGCGTTTGACGGAGTTGGGTCAGCGCCCGGCTTAGATGGGCTTCAATTGTTTTCGGAGAAATATGTAATTCATCGGCAATTTCACGATGTTTTTTCCCTTCGAACCGACTCATCACAAACACGCGCTGGCACTGGGGCGGTAAGGTTCGAACGGTTTCTTCGATGCGTTGAGCGAGTTCGGTGTACTGAAGCAGTTGCTCGGGGTCCAGGGAGACGGCCGCATCCGAAGCGTCGGCTTCTGTCTGGTCCGTTAGCGTTTCCGGCTGAAATTCCTGCCGCAAATGGGTATACGCCCTTTTGCGCACGGCGGCATATAAATAAGCCTGATAGGAGGTTGTAATGTGTTGATGTACCTGATTTTTCCAGAAACTGAGAAACACCTCACTAACCAGGTCTTCGGCAATGGTTCGGGAATGGACAAACCGCACCGCATGACTACATAACGTTCGATAATACCGTCGAAACAGTAATTCGTAGCCCATCCGGACGTCTTCGGCAAAAGCCTCCCGAATCAGAAACTCGGTATCAACCACAATCGGATCGCTAGCTGGCTTACCAAATGGATTCGCTGTGGTGGGTTTGTTCGGTATATTCTCGGACATCAAGCGGAGTAGCCAAGTCTCATATACTATTAAGTCTACAAAACCGGCTTTATCCCTTAGTCAATTCAAAGATTTATTTTTATTATTCCATTATTACCGAAATTTTCGCCATTCGACCTAGGCAAGTGAGGCTAGGAGTCAGCGCCTTCCGTCGCTTTTCCGGTTTTCTACACACAAACAGTTTAGTGTGCCAGCCTAAAGGCAATTGGGCGATCGGAACTAGTACGTCGTGGAGTCGAGGATAGCGTTATTTTAATTGTTTCGGCCTGAATTGATCACCTAATCGACCCTAATTCCGACTAAGGTTCGACAAACATTAAACCTCTTCACGTTCAACGACCAGCGCATATGACACAGCAGCGAAAAAACGGATTAGCCAACGACTGCGGACGAATCCTGCCGATTTTCATGCTCCTGATTGAATTTATGACGGCCTGTAGCCAACTTAGTGTGGTCACCAAAACGGCTCAGCCAACAAGTCAGACAATTTCCAACGAGCCGATTTTTACAGTCGTAGAAGTGCCGCCCAGCTTTCCTGGCGGTAATGCTCAACTAAGTAGCTATCTACGAACGAATGTACGGTACCCGGAAGCAGCTCGTAAAGCAAAGGTTGACGGTAGGGTGTTTGTCTCGTTTATTGTGACCAAAGAAGGTCATCTGGAGGACGTGACCATTCTGAAAGGTTACGGCTATGGGCTTGATGAGGAAGCTTTACGCTTGGTCCAGACCATGCCGACTTGGGTGCCAGGCCGACAAGCTAACCGGCCTGTTTCTGTTAAATTCAATCTGGTAGTTCCTTTTGACCTAACCAGCTCAAAGTAACCGTTCACCCGACTGTGGAGAGTTCTGCGAGTATGACCATGTGATCGAGCACGGTGAAGACTACGAATATTGCAAATGGACGCTACTAACCCTGTTACGTGATCAGGGACTGGTCGATGAGGCTGCACATTTCAACGCAGTCTGTATTGACCGCTAAGACCAAAAGGTAGCTGATAGCAGGGGTCAATTGGCTAAGCAGCGAAACAAACTATCAAACACAACACCCGCTTATCGAGTGTTGTGTTTGAGCTGAACAGCAGTTACTTAGCGGCTAACTTACGGGCAATTTCGGCGGTGTGCTTACCCTGAAAGCGAGCGCCTTCCAGTTCGTTGGCGCTTGGCTGGCGTTCGCCCTGGCCACCTGCCACCGTACTTGCTCCGTAAGGAGTGCCACCAGTTACTTCCGTGTGGCCCATTTGACCCTGCCAGGCGTAAGGTAGCCCTACAATGACAAAGCCGTGGTGCAACAGCTCGGTGTGGAAGGCCCGCAATGTTTCTTCCTGACCACCGTGCTGAGTTGCAGTACTGACGAATGCTCCACCAACCTTGCCTACCAGCGCCCCTGTCGACCACAAACTTCCAGTACTGTCCATGAAGGTCTGCATCTGGCCGCAGAGGTTACCATAGCGGGTTGGCGTGCCAAAGATGATGGCATCATAATCAACCAGCTCGGCGGGGGTTACAACCGGGATGTGGTCGAAAGCCTGCTGAGCACTGGTTGCCCCTATTTTATCGAGTACTTCCCTGGGTAGTGTTTCGGGGACGCGCTTAACGACAACTTCGTTACCAGCAATTTCGCGGGCTCCTTCGGCTATGGCTTCAGCCAGTTTCCAGACGTGGCCGTACGTAGAATAAAATAAGACAAGCGTTTTCATAAAATGAACGAATGTGTTAAAAATGAAAAGAAAAAAAACGTGGGAGTAAGCGCTGATTACTCTACTTGAGTCAGCAAACAAAGATACAACTAATCAATGTAGCTACATTGATTAGTTGTATTATTTATCCACACCTGTCCTATTTAGTGAGGCCACGACAACAGACCAGACGGCAATCGATTGCGAACCAAAATAAGTTTGTTCACCATCTTGCAAATTGTTGTTTGCGAGAATTGGTGAAACCCGACAAAAATGAATTATCTTGCTAACTCAATCGACTGAAAAATGGAAGACCTGCCACTAAGTCCGGCCACTAATTCGCAAAAAGTTGGACAAGCCCTGAATCGCTACACGGTCAGTCAACTGATTGCTTACTTTGCCACGGATCTTCCGGCATCCAGTAACTATCCACGGCACGCTAAAGCTTATGTCTTGTATTGTTTAAAAAACGGTTTCTCCGTCGATGGTTTCAGCTTTGGTCGGTATACAGCCGATCTGCCATCCAACCGGATTTCACCCATTCGCCGGTTTCTCCTCTTTTTCCAACAGATGGGCAGCCCACTGATCCTGCCCGATCCAAAACGAGTAACGATCTCCCCGGCGGCTAACGATTTGATTCTCCGCTTTATCCGGGACGCGAAAAATCTTCGGGGTGACCAGTCGAAGGAAACGTATACCAAAGCGCTAAACGCTTTCTTCCTGTTTATGGACGGGCAGTTGCAGGCCGGATTGCCCGCTTCGCTGAGCGGTCTGACGGTGAGTGATTTCGTTGAGCAGTTAAAAGTGAACCAGTACTCGGCATTCACCATCAATCTTTACCTTTCAGCCGTTAAACAGTTGGCGGCCTGGTGTATCCGCAAACGGACGGAGTTAACGTTGACCGAATCCCAATTGAATGCCCTTCGGGATATCAGTGATATTCGGGGTCTGGCTATCGAGCGGACTTTCTACAAGGATAGCCTGGAAGCGGACGAGCGCGACAAACTTCTGGCAGGAATCGAGTCATGCCGGGACGGCGCTATTCTGGCCCTTTTGAGCCTGGAGGGACTACGAACCGTTGAAGTGACCCGGCTTCGCCTAGGTGATATCGACTTTGCCCGGCGGCAGTTGAACGTGTTGGGGAAAGGAAAACACACCAAGAAAGCCATTAAACTCTTCGCGGCCTGTATGACCTACCTACAGGCTTATCTGGAAGAAACCGGCCAATGGCCTCTTCAAGCCAATCAGCAGGGCAAGTTGCTATTTGATGAACTGAAGACATACCAGATCCGCTATGTCGTCGATAAATATTTACGACAGCATGGTTTAAAACGGGAAGGTATGTCGGCTCATAGCCTTCGTCATACGGTGGGTCAGTTGCTGTTGGAAAATGGGGTAAGTTTAGAGCACGTGCAGCAACACCTCCGCCATGAAACGATTGAAACAACTCAGTTTTATACCAAGAAACAGACAATGAAATCCTACCTGAAACAAATGCCTGATTAAGCAGCGACCTACATTACCTGACTGGTTGAACGTTGACTGCGGTATTGCCCGCAGTCAACGTTTCCTAAAACTATTTCCATCTAATTTGTTGAGCAGTAGCGAGTCCGCTAATCATACCATCACGGATCATGCTCATTTTGATGATTATCACAGCTGGTTTTAGTGGGTTGAAAGTTTCATAAGCACTAACCCCGCAACGATCAGGGAGGCCGCAATCAGGCGGGTCGCGTTGACAGATTCGCCGAGTACGAAAATGCCAATCAGGAAAGCCCCAACGGCTCCGATACCCGTCCATAGCGTGTAGGCCGTGCCCAACGGCAGCGTGCGCATGGCAAGTGTCAACAAGCTAAAGCTAGCAACCAGGGCAACCGCTGTAATCAGGGAGGGGACGATGCGGGTAAAACCCGCTGACTGCTTCATAAAATAGGCCCAAACGACTTCTAATAGGCCCGCAAACACTAAATAAATCCAGGACATGGCATTGGCTTGTTAGGCCGGGCCGTCCCGAAACGTTTCCCAGTGGGGGGGAGGTCGTCCTCCTGGTTTGCCAGAGTTCTTTCACACGGAAAGAGTGCAGGCAATTCCGCTGCAAAATTACATCTATCTGGTGCTTTACCAAGTTAATTCGAAGCAGGAAATTGACCAACACATGGGCTGGGTCAAACTCTTTTTTGTGGTAACGTACTGGTATTCATCAACCGCGCTCCCAATTCTTAATAGCGAGCGTAGGCTACGCAATAGCGCCATTTCCGTTCGAAGTAGATAATTGAATACGTACTAAATGTTCGGAAGTATACCGTCGCCATTCCAGCGTTGATGCGACAAACTGACACTCCATCGTCGTGGTTACTCACATGACCAATACGATTCGGTTAGTAGGGTATGATAACGAACCGCTTATTCGCCGGAAAGAGTCAACTCTATTCTTTTCATTTGAAACTTTATCATTTCCAGCACGTTATAAATCTGTCGAATTAACATCAACTCGCTCATTGCTTACAGCCAATCCTGTTTGTGGGAGTTGGTTATTCTGCTGCTCCATCAGACCTTGTCTTAGCCTTTTAATTCTTCTTAGCCCTTATCGAGCTGATCCCGCCCGTATACTTCGCACGATGTGCTTTTGTTGGGTTGAACTGATCCGATGAGTAGTAGCTATCAGCTTGTCAAACCCTTACAGCGTTGACATTCCCTAAGACCAGTTGAGATGACCTGCTGACAACGTGTCAGAAACCGGTGTCAGCGGTAACCTATCCGTTAGTCTGTACAACAAACACATTTAATCAAATTTACTCATGGCTGCTAATACATTAATCATTGTTACGGGGTATGGCTCTATCTCACCCAAACCCTGGAAAAAAGCTTATCTCAATATCAGTGAGGATAATGCCCACCAACGATTCGTAAAAGAACATCCCGGCGTACGAGATGCGACCATTACGAGCATCAAGTTCGATGATGAGTTGATCATTGGCACGAACGGAGAAATTTCGTCGACCCATTATTAACTCCACCGACCCCTATCATCTTTATTTCATTCCTGTGTGCTTAATAAACAGAGAATGAGTTCTACAAGCGTAGCTTCAGACTGAATCTGCTGTTTGTTACCACTGGCGCAATTGGTTGCACAATAATGGAATGAGCGCGTTAAGAGGATACGTAAGTTTTATAAACAAGAATAAGGAACAGCCCGCGCTAGCTAGTGCGGGTTCTGTTTTTATGACGTATTCGCAATGACAAGCTCGGCTACTATGTGGCTCACTACAGACTAGGAACCCATTCTTGCACGTGACGTATAGGGTGTTACAAACCAGGCCGGAGGTGATAAATGAGACTTCTGATAATCACCTATCTTCTTTTGGAGTAGAATCCCGTTAGTCCCTTTTTCTGGGTTCACAATCAGGCATAAGATGGTGTAGAATGACGTAGGTTATTCCAGATGAGATCAGAAAAGCCATAGTTAGCTTCGAGCCTGTTTATGGCCATTCAATATTTCGTTTAGAAAATAGCTTTAAGTTGTAACCGGTAAGCTACCTTGTTAGCCAATATGTACTTAGCCAGTAGGTGTTTATTCGCACAACGGGCATATTAACTGATACGTCTATGCAATATGGTATGTGCTTCGACGGCAGCGTCGTCCGGGGATGGGGTGACGATGGGCGCTGGCTCCATTTTTCCAACACCTGGGCCACGGGTCATAAAGACCAGATGGAGCGCAACTACCTCCGGGGCCGTGAGATGGGCCTTACCTTTTTCCGCGATACGGTGCTCTGGAACGAAGCGAAGCGGTGCCCCGATTACGCCTGGCTAGACCGCTTGCAGGCCATCAGCAACGGTCAGGTTGAGTTGGCCCTGAATCACTACGGCTTACCCGAGTGGATCGATGAGTCCATGTTTTGGGGCGGGCAGGCCGCCGAAGCCATGTACGAGCAGGCTTACCAGATTGCTCATCGCTACAGGGGGGCTTTTCGCAGTTACAACATCGGGGTAGAACTGGGCATCTGGACCGACTGGATTGCGGCTCCCAACAACCGCCAATGGCCTTTCGGGGGCCGGTCCTGGTGGGAGGTCTACCAACAGACCAGTGCCATCACTATCGCCATCGCGAAGGGACTCAAAGCCGCAGACCCCGCCTGCTTAACGGCCATGAGCGAACCCTGGGGCTGGGGCGACATGCCCTACCCTGATCAGGCCCGGCCCTTTGCTACGGTATTAGGGCAGGTGGATGAGGTAGCCCGGCAAAACGATTGTCATACCTGGGAGCATGGCCACAGGGAGCTGCTGGACATCGTCGGCTTGAACATCTATTTCGAGAATGACATCGCCAACATGCTCCGGGCGGCCCGACAGCTGTTTCCGGATAAGAAGATTGTGGTGGCGGAAACGGCCAACATCTATCGCCCCGACTGCCACCCTCCAGCCCTGTGGTGGGCCAAATTTGAGGCTTTACACGAAGCGAATCTGGAAGTAAGCTGGAATCCAGGGTTTCCCATGCTAACGCATGAACTGGGGGAAGCGATGGCGGGAAATTTGCTCGATGCCGACGGCACTCAACACTGGCGGAGACCGTAGTACATTGGCCCTATCAGATCAGTTCGTAGGACAGTAGACCCCAGCCTTGCCGAGGTCTTGACCATTGACAACGCTGGAGGTTCCGGAAATGAACGTGTTTATGGCAGTCGTTTGACAACCATCATTGCTGAATGAGATCCGCTTCTTATCTGTTACCACCGGGAGTTGGCGTTTTCTTCACTTAGTACCAGCCGCCCCCCAACGCACGGTATAAATCGGTGATTGCCAGGAACTGAGCCTGTTTGGTACTGATAAGGGCTAGCTCGGCTTCCAGCACGCTGCGCTGAGCGGTGATAACTTCCAGATAGGACGCATAGCCGCTGGCAAACAGATCGTTTGACGTCGTGACAGCCGTTTGCAGAACAGCTACCTCCTGCGCCTGTAACTCAGCAACGCTACGGTAATTTTCTACCCCTCGCAAACTGGTGGTCACCTCACTGAAGCCCGTTAAAATTGTTTGCTGATATCGATACAGGGATTCCCGGCTCTGCGCCACCGACTGCCGATAGTTGGCTTTAACGAAACGCCGATTCAGAACCGGAGCCGACAACCCACTCAGCAGTCCCGCAGCAATTGAGCCGGGATTGAACAGGGTCGCTGTGCGGAATGCGTTCAGCCCCAAGTAAGCCGTCAGGTTCAGGCTTGGCAGAAATTCGGCTCTCGCTACGTCTACATCCACGTTAAACGCCTGAAGGTCAAGCTCAGCCTGCTGAATATCGGGTCGACGAACCAGCATCTGGGCGGGGATACCCGTAAGGACCTGGCCCGGCAGTTCGCGATCCTGTAAAGAACTGCCCCGGGCGATCGGCTGAGGATAGCGGCCCAGCAGTCGGTTCAGTTGATTCTCATTCTCAACGATTTGCTGGCGAACCTGACCCTGTCGGCTTCGGGTATTGAGGAGTTGGGCCGAAAACTGCTGAACAGCCAGCTCCGTTACCCGGCCCGCTTCTTTCTGGATACGCACCAGCCCAAGGGCGTTCTGTTGATAATTGATGTTTTTCTGAATGATTTCCAGTTCGCCATCCAGCGCCAGCAACTGGTAGTAATAGTGTGCCACTTCGGCAACCATGGCCGTAATGACGGCATGTCGGCCCTTCTCTGACGACAGAAACCGTAGGTAAGCCGCTTTTCGCCGATTACGAAGTTTGCCCCAGATATCGATTTCCCAGGTGCTGCGAGCCCCCAAGAAGTAGTCCGGCGTAGGGTTCGGGATGACCAGGTTCCCCCGAATGTTATCGGACAGATTCGTATCGAAATTCCCCACGCCATTCAGTGTATTCTGACCGTAGCGATCGACCCCTGCTGACGCCACGGCATTTACCTGCGGAGCCAGAAAACCACGGCTGTAATCGAAAGAGGCCCGTGCGGCCTCGATACGCTGGGTGGCGATCCGTAAGTCCAGATTGCCACCCAAAGCGGTATCGATGAGCTGTACCAGATGGGGATCAGCGAAAAAAGTTCGCCAGTTCTGACTGGCAATGCCGAGCGTATCGGACCGACCGGCGAAGGAAACGGGCATCGGGCGGGCCGATGGATGGAGCAGCGGTTTGGGCAACTGACAACTACTCAGCAAACCGGCAGCCAGCAGAAAACAACAACTGTAACGAATTGACTTAGTCATGAATAACGGAACCATTGACGTGCGGTTGGGTGGATAAACGAACCGACGTCTTGTCGGCCTTCTGAACAGGATTGTTACGCTGATCATCGATGGGCTTGGAACCAAACCGCTCGGCGAGTTTGGCGAAGAAGACGTATAGACCCGGCACGATGATGAGACCGAATAACGTACCGGTGAACATACCGCCAGCCGCTGCCGTACCAATAGACCGGTTGCCCAGCGCGCCCGCTCCCGACGCCATACAGAGCGGAATGAGTCCGGCGATAAAAGCAAAGGAAGTCATCAGAATCGGACGCAACCGCGAAACGGCCCCCTCGATTGCCGCGTCCAGAATTGACAGCCCTTCACGCTGACGCTGGCTGGCAAATTCGACGATCAGAATAGCGTTTTTACCCAGCAAGCCAATGAGCATGACCAGGGCCACCTGCGCGTAGATGTTGTTTTGTAACCCCATCACTTGCAGGAAGAAAAAGGAGCCAAATATGCCGGTGGGTAGTGATAACAGAACCGATAACGGTAGAAATACGCTCTCGTACTGCGCCATCAGCAATATGTAGACGAACACCAAGCAGATCGCGAAAATATAAAGCGCCTGATTACCTGACTCCACCTCTTCCCGCGACATACCGGACCACTCGTAGGCGTATCCTTTGGGTAATGTACTGGCCGCTACTTCCTGAACCGCCCGGATCGCATCACCGCTGCTGTAGCCGGGCGACGCATCGCCGTTGATCATCGCGGAGGTGTACATGTTGTAGCGGGTAATCTGCTCGGGACCATACACGCGTTCCAGCCGGACGAAGTTGGAATAAGGTACCATTTCGCCCTGATCGTTCTTGACGCGCATGTTCAGCACATCTTCGGGTTTGGTCCGGTAGCTGGGCGCGGCCTGTACCATCACCTTGTACATTTGGCCGAACCGGATGAAATTGGATGCGTAATAGCTTCCCATCATCGTTTGCAGCGTGCTCATGGCATTATCAATCGATACCCCTTTCTGAGACGCTTTCTCCTGATCGACGTGCAATAGATACTGAGGAAAACTGGGGTCAAAACTGGTAAAGGCATCGCTGATCTCAGGGCGTTTTTTCAGCGCAGCAATAAATTTCTGGGCTACGTCAGCTGTCTTCGTCAGATCGCCACTGCGCCCCCGATCCAGCATACGCAGTTCAAAGCCACTCGAATTCCCGAAACCGGGTACCGTGGGCGGGGGGAAGAATTGAATCGTTGCGTCGGTAATGTTTTTGGTCTTTTCCTCCAGGGTGGCAATTAGCTCGCGCATCGATACCGTTCGCTCGTCCCAGTGCTTGAGGTTGATCATCCCCATACCGTAAGAGGCTCCGGCACCATCGGTCATCAAACTGAATCCGGCCAATGTCGATACGTTTTCGACCGATTCCTGTTCCGAGGCAATCGCTTCGATGGCGTCCAGCACTTTCTCCGTCCGGTCGACGGTAGCACCGACGGGGGTTGTAACGTTAACGTAGATCATGCCCTGATCCTCGGTGGGAATAAATCCGCCCGGTAAGATCGTGCTGATACCCCATGTAGCCAGAATAAACAGCCCCAATATGCCCCACGTGATGACGCTCCGGTTCGCGACCCGGCGTAATAATCCCTGATATTTACTCGCCAGCGATTCGTAGCCCCGGTTGAAACGGGCAAAAAAGCGACCCATAAACCCAGTTTGCTCACCGTGTACGGGCCGGAGTAAAATGGCGCATAACGCGGGAGTAAGCGTCAGCGCGTTTACGCCGGAAATGACAATAGCGATTGCCAGGGTCAGAGAAAACTGCCGGTAGAAAATGCCCACCGGTCCCGTCATGAATGCCACGGGTACGAACACCGCTGACATAACCAGGGTAATGCCCACGATCGCTCCGGAAATCTCGCCCATTGCGGCAAACGTAGCGGCTCGGGGTGTCAATGGCTCAGACCCACCACTGGATTCTTCCATTTTAGCGTGAACAGCCTCCACGACCACAATCGCGTTATCGACAACGATACCAATGGCCAGCACCAGCGCAAACAGCGTCAGCAGGTTAATGGAAAAGCCGATCGAACTCATAAAGGCAAACGTACCAACCAGGGCCACCGGAACGGCCAGCGCACAGATCAGCGTAGAACGCCAGTCCTGCAAAAACAGGAAAACAATGATGAACACCAGCACGAAAGCTTCGATCAGCGTGCGAACTACCTCGTGAATGGATGCGTCCAGAAAGCGCGATACATCGTAGGCATAGTTGTAGGTCATGCCCGATGGAAAGGAGCTTTCTTTTAGCTCAGCCATGCGCGTTTTGACATTGGCAATAACGTCACTGGCGTTGGAACCGGGACGCTGTTTGAGCATGATGGCCGCCGATGGCCGCCCGTCATTTTTGGACAATACCCCGTAATCCAGCGAACCGAACTCGACCTCAGCTATGTCTTTCAGCCGGAGCGGTGAACCGTCCGGATTGGTCCGTAGAATGAGGTTTTCGTACTGAGTGGGTTCGAAAAATTTACCGGTATAGCGGAGAACGTACTGGAGGGTCTGGGGAGCCTGATCGGCACTTTCACCCGCTTTACCGGGGGCGGCTTCTACGTTCTGCTTGCGAATACCCGCAATCACTTCGTCGGGCGATATGTCGTACGCCGTCATCCGGTCGGGCTTGAGCCACACCCGCATCGAATAATCTCGGTTGCCCATGATGGCGGCAAACCCCACACCATCGATCCGCTTCAGTTCGGCGAGTACGTTGATGTCGGCGAAGTTGTAAATGAACTTCTCATCGACCTTTGGATCGTTACTGACGATGTTAAGGTACAGCAGCATACTATTCACCTCTTTTTCGGTCACGACCCCCGCTTTGATCACCTCCTCGGGTAGTTCGTCCATAACGGTCGTCACGCGGTTCTGCACGTTGACGGCCGCCAGATCGGGGTCAGTACCGACCTGAAAAAAGATTGTGATGAGTGTAGACCCGTCATTCCCCGAAATGGAGGTCATGTAGGTCATGTTAGGTACTCCATTGATGGCGCGCTCGAGGGGAGTGGCCACGGCTTTGACGCAGACATCGGCACTGGCACCGGTGTATTTGGTCGTCACCGTCACCGACGGAGGCACAATATCAGGAAACTGCGTAACGGGCAGACCCGTCAGGGCCAGTACCCCCAGCAGCACAATAACCAGGGAGATGGCCGTGGAGAGCAAGGGCCTTTTTACGAACGTATTGAACATGAGTCAGTTAGTTTCGAAATGAGTTGAGGTCAGTCTAGCCCCAAACGATACACTCACTACCGCGCAGCCGCGTATAAGGCCTGTAAGCTTTTGGCAGGCAGCGGCTTAGGTACGATACTCATGCCATCCTTGAGGCTCTGAATACCCTCAAAAACGATGCGATCGCCCGGCTTGAGCCCAGACTGGACGATGTAAAACTGATCGACCCGGCTGCGGGGCACAAAACTTCGGCTACTGACTTTATTTTGGGCGTCAACGACGTACACAAAGTTTTTGTCCTGCACCTCGAAGACGGCTTTCTGCGGCACCAGCACGGCATCGTCCACATCGGTAGATACGCGAATTTTACCGGTCGATCCGTGCCGGAGCAGGCGTTTTGGATTGGGGAACGTAGCCCGGAAGGCAATCGTACCTGAGTTGTCCTCAAATTCGGTTTCGGTGGTTTCGATTTTGCCCTTGAGCGGATAAGCGGTATCATCGGCCAGAAGCAGATCGACCTCCCGAACCGTTGTTTTGTCGGGATCAAGCCGTTTTTTGATGAAGGATAAATACTCTTTTTCGGATACGTTGAAGTAGGCATACATCTGCCGAAGATCGGAGATGGATGTCAGCAGCGCCCCTTCTTCAATCAAACTACCCTGCTTAAACGGTATCCGGTTGATAACGCCGTCGAAGGGTGCCCGTATGCTGGTTAAGGAGACATGGAACCGGGCTTTGGCCAGGGCGGATTTGGCAGCGTTGATCCCCGCCCGGGCAGTTGCCATTTTCGATCGGGCAAGCTTCAGCTCCGAGGGCGATATAACGTTTTTGTCCACCAGCAATTTTACCCGACCCATTTCGACCTCTGCGGACTCGGCCTGCGCGGTGGCACTTTGCAGATTAGACTGCGCCCGATCTACTTCCACCTGAAACTCGGTGGGGTTGAGCTGGAACAGCAGTTGTCCCTTATGCACCGGTTTTCCTTCATCGACCAGAATCTTATCTAAAAAACCAGCGACTCGGGCGCGGACCTCCACGTTCTGTACCGCTTCGAGGTTACTGGCATAATCCCGGTCGAGCGTGGCGTCCTGTTGTATCAGTTGAATAACTGGAAGCGTCGGTGCGGTAGCCTCCTGTTTTTTTTCACTTTTCGCCGAGCAGGATGCCAGTATGGTACCGATGAACAGGGCGGAGATGCTTAAGGTAGATTGCATAGAAAATGCGGATACGCCTGATAATACCGTCGCAAATAGGCTAACATCGTTTAAGGGCAGCTTAGAAATTTCTTAGAATTTGCTTAGAAACGGGGAGTCTGAACGGGGTCGACTGGCCAAAACACAAAAACGACCGCTGGCGATCCACGTTGAGCGGACTAAAAAACCGCTACCAGGAATCAGGCCCCGGTAGCGGTAAGATGACGTATCAACTATGAAAAAAAGGCACTTACTGATCAGTTGCTTCCGGGTCGGGAGCGGCAATTTTAGCTAAATCCTTGTTGGCGGGGAATAAGGCCAACCCCTTTGTCAGCCATTCATTTCGGGCCTTTTCGTCTTTCGTAACCAGCTCGTTGTACGAAATCAAATACTTGAAGGCCAGCACCAAGTCTTTTTTATACCGATTCCGTTCGTCCTCTTTGTCGGCTGTCATCGTGATGAACTGCTCGAAAAAGGGCTTGGCTTTCCCGTTTCGAACGGCGGCTTCCGGCGTATACGCGTAGTAGTTGGCTTTGGCCCGGTAGAGGACCGTTGGTGCATAATCGGGCGACGCTTTCTGAGCCAGCGCCAGTGCCGAGTCCGCCATGGCGAAGCGTGTCGTATCACGAATTAGCTTACCAAGGCTATCGCGCTGAAAACCAAGCGTATAATTACTCATGCCATACCGAAACAAGTCCTGAACGTCAGCCTTGAAACCATGTTTGGCCGCCGAATCAAGCGCGGCTACCGCTTCGGGATGTTTCTTGGCCCGGTAGTAATATTTGGCGATGTCGCTGTACAGATTCTCCGTGGTATCGAAGGGTGCCGCCTTGGCGAGATTCATAATGCCCAACGAATCGTTGATGGCTTTCAGCGAATCACTGCCAGGATTTTCAATGCCCAGATACGCATTGCCCAGGTATCTGTAATCATCATACATGACCTTATCGGGCGCTTTTTCCATGAACGTAGTCAGGTTCTGGATGGCTTTCTGCGGTTGCTTCAGGGCCGAATAAGACCAGCCTTCGATCCGGTATACGATTGGGTTTTGCGCCAGCACAGCACGGTTGCTGTCGATCAGGTTGACGGCCCGCTGATAATCCTTCGCCAGAAAATGAAATTGAGCCTGTCGAAGCAGTGTCTCCTGCCGTTTATCTTTCGACACGTTCACGTACTGGTCAATGTAGCTGGCGGCATCTTTGTAGCGGTTCACCAGAAAATACAACTCGGCCAGCTGGTTGTAGGCCGGTGCGTAGGTTTGATTGGCGTCAATGGCTTTTTTGTAATTCTCCACGGCCAGATTCAGGTTACGCCCCTGCCAGTAGATATCGCCGATCCGCTGGTAGACCCGCGACGGATTCATGCCTAATTCGATCGCACTTTCGTAGCGGGAAACCGCCGTACCAGCGTCTTTATTCAGGTAATGCGCATCGCCCAGCGTCAGCTGGATAGCGGGATTTTTCTTGTCGCGATCGGCCGCCCGGTTCAGATAATCGATGGCTTTCGCGGCATTGACTACCTTTGGATAGATCGGCTTGATCGAGCCATTGCCGGGGGTTAGGTAGCCGGTATACGCTTCGCCGATCCGAAAAAGAATCTCTGCATTTTTACCCTTACTCCTGTCAACAACCTCCGTTAGTTTAGGATCGGCATTTGCCATATCGTTTTTGACCAGATACGTGATGGCTAAACCGGTTTGGTTCAGTGGAACCCGCTTCTCATCCATTGGGATGCCTTTCTCGAACCAAATGCGGGCCGAGTCGGGATGACCACTACGAAGATAGCCGTAGCCCGCATCGAAATAGGTTTGTAGGGAAGGGTTTTGCTGGGCGTTCTGACGTAATATAGTCTTGGCTTCATCGAATCGTCCAAGGTTCGTCAGGGTATTGGCATCGGGCGTAGGTGTCTGCGCTAACGCATTAACGGCCAGTCCAGAAAGAAAGATTACTGTGAGTTGAGTATTCATGCTGTGTTTAGGTTTAGTTACCTCACCGGACAACCCAAGTTATCTGGGGAAGCATAGGCAAACTACAAGACAGACCTAAGAAGAAACTTAACAATTGCTTAGAATTACCTTAGAGCGACAGCATCTACAAAAACCAGAAACTGTCCCGGAGGTGAAAGTCAACCGAACCGAGGTAGGCATCTTTTGTAAAAACAGACGCCCGATAAATGCCCGGTTTAATCGTATTCTCCGGTTTGAAACTAACGGAAATACGATGGGGATTTTGGGCAAAATTCACGATCTGGGTGGCATGTACCGGAATGACCTCATTCTGGTCAGGCCGTGTAACTGTAGCAGTATGCAGGGCGGGCATCATTGGCTGCTGTTGCTCATCCGTTAGGCTCAAGTATACTTCCTGCGTTCCTTCCAGCGTTGACACAGCCGGTATAGTGAAGGAAATAGTCAGGGTAGTTGCCTTCTTCGCTTTAGCCGTCACTTTCTTGTTCGACTTTCTGACTTCTACCAGAAAGGCGTCACCGTTGATGGCAGAATGGGGTACACTGGTCAGGGTTTGGGCGTCGGAATCGGTCGGTTGCCGTTCCGGTTGCTGTTTGCTGAGTTGTTCATTTGCCTGATTCTGCCACTTAATTTTATCGTGCATGGCCATCATTTGGTGTTCCAGACTATCGCGGACGACCGATAAGCGACTCAGTTGTTGGGTAAAAGCCCCGATGGCCTGGCTATAGCTGGCGTTCTGCCGACGCAACTCACCCACAGTTTGATCGCGCTGGTTTACCTGATCATGCACGTTAGCAATGCGCTTGTTCAGATAAGCCGTATCATCAGTCGCGGTCTCAAGCTGGCTCTTCAGATCGCGCAGATCGCCTTCCAGCTGGAGTTTCACGGATAACAGTGAGTCGGCCCGTTGTTCAGCCTGATCATACCGGGTAGTTAACCGTTGATCGTTGATCCAGTAAAGGCCGACCGCCACACCCAATCCGGTCAGGGTAGCCAGCACCCAGGCCAGCGTTGACGAGTTATATTCCGTTGTTTTCATAGGCATGTAGCGCATTGAGGATGAAGCAAAGGTGGTTCTGACTGGTTATAAAGGCATTAAAGACTACTTAGAATTTACTTAGACTTCTCTGTTGCGCCAATCATAAGTACCATCGCTGCGTTACCACTACAACGTCAATAACTTTCCTGGCATGGCCAACCGATTTTCCCGATACGCACAGGTACTAGCCTGGCTGGATCAGCACGTCATCAAACGACTCTATACCGAGCGTGTCCGCCGGGTCATTCTTCAGAGCATACCCTTCTGGGTGGCCTCACTACTGACCGGATTGATCGCCGTGGGGTATGAGGAATTATTTGTCTGGGCGGAGCAGATTAGTTTTTCATGGATTCAGGCGCACCCGTACCTGACCTTTATCACCACCCCCATCGCGTTTCTGGTTGCCTGGCTACTCGTTGCCAAATTAGCTCCAGCCGCTCGGGGAAGTGGCATTCCACAGGTCATGGCCGGCATAGAACTGTCGAATCCGACCACGCACGGCCGTACTAGCTATCTGCTGAGTCTTCGGGTAGCCATCGTCAAAGTGCTGAGTAGCGTTGTGTTGCTGATCGGTGGTGGGGTTATTGGTCGGGAGGGGCCGACCATTCAGATTTCAGCGGCTATTTTTCGGGCGATCAACCGGTTGCAACCGGCGGGGTGGCCACAACTCTCCCGGCAAATTGCGCTGGTCACGGGCGGGGCGGCTGGACTGGCAGCCGCATTCAACACGCCACTGGGGGGCATTGTTTTTGTCGTTGAAGAGCTTACCCAGACGCACATTACCCGCTTTCGAACCGCGGTTTTCACTGCCGTAATCATTGCCGGTATGACTGCGCAGGCCATTCAGGGGCCTTACCTGTATCTGGGCTTTCCTAAAGTCACGGCTTCGACGGGTTGGTTTCTGGGCGTTCTTGTGCTGATTGCTATGCTCTGCGGTTTGGCGGGTGCCCTGTTTGCCAAGACCTTATTATGGGTCAATGCCTACCGGCAGCGATTTACTACGTGGCCTCAGAAAGTGGCCTGGGTAGCTGTTTGTGGGCTCCTGCTGGCCGGACTTGCTTTCTGGGTCGGCACGGAGGCAGTCGGCACCGGAAAACCCATCATCAACCGGCTGTTGTTTCAAAATGACCATGCAACGCCCTGGTATCTTTTTCCGGTGCGGTTTGCGGGGATGGCGCTCAGCTACAGCGGAGGAGCCGCCGGTGGTATTTTTGCAACATCGCTGAGCGCCGGGGCTATTCTCGGCGACGCACTTTCCCGGCTGATACAGGTTGCTCCCGGCGACACGAATCTGGTCATTCTGGTGAGCATGGTCAGCTTCCTGACCGGGGTCGTCCGCTCCCCGTTTACGGCGGCTATTCTGGTACTTGAGATGACGGATCGGCACTCCGCAATTTTCCAGTTATTGCTGGGCGGTCTGATGGCGCAGGGAGCAGCCTCGCTGGTTGACCCCGTATCATTTTATGAGCATCTGAAAGCAGGATTTATTCGCGAAACGATGGCGCAGTCCACCCTTTCTGATCGAACCGCTAAACCAACAGCCGTCGAATGAAGTAACGTATATAGATTCCTGCTCGTCAAAAACTGTCTGGCATTAGTCCAATGCTCGTTTAGCCTGTTTCGATAATGACTGCTACTGACCCCAAACCGCCACGGTCGAACCGGCCTAATCTGCTTACCCGCTTTAGTCAACTGATTCGTGAGCGTTTTAGCCTGGACGAAGATAAGGACGACGAAGCGGATGTCATACAGGCCATTAGTCGGGGAATCGAGTTTCGGGGCATTAACTTGTGGACGCTGATTTTTGCTATATTCATTGCTTCTATTGGCCTGAATATCAACTCACCAGCGGTCATTACCGGCGCTTTCCTGATTTCGCCTTTGATGGGGCCCATCATGGGGATCGGGATGGGTGTGGGTATCAATGACCTCGCCATGATCCAGCGGGCGCTGAAGAACATAAGTCTGGCAGCGTTCATTAGTTTATTGACCTCCACGCTCTACTTTTTCGTCAGCCCGTTACACCTGGCTCAATCTGAACTATTGGCCCGTACCTCGCCCACGGTCTGGGATGCCCTGGTCGCCTTTCTGGGTGGTCTGGCGGGCATTGTGGCCGGTTCACGGCGGGAGAAAGTGAGCAACGTTATTCCGGGTGTGGCGATTGCAACGGCCCTGATGCCCCCGTTGTGTACAGCAGGTTATGGACTGGCAACCGGTAATCTCTACTACTTTGCGGGGGCCTTTTACCTGTTCCTCATCAACGCGATATGCATCAGTATTGCTACCTTCCTAATTGTCCGATTCCTGGGGTATCACCAGAAACAGTACCCTACGCCCGAAGTCGAACGGCGGGTACGGAACACCATCTGGTTTGCCGTGTTCGTTGTGGTCATTCCCAGTAGCTACCTGGGCTATCAAATTGTTCGCAAAACCATCTTCGAAGAGTCGGCCCAGCGATTCGTTGCCGCCGAATGTGATTTCCAGTACCGGCAGGTCATTAGTTTCGCAGCCCACTTCAATCGGCGGCAGAGTACCCTGGAGCTGTCATTAGTCGGCGAGCCATTACCGAAGGATTCGATCGACCTACTGCGAACCAAAATGCCGGCCTACGGGCTGGGCGACGCGACGCTGGCGATCAAACAGGGTAATTTTAAAGACACGGAAATTGATGTCGATGCGCTGAAAAATACGGTAACCGATCAGGTGATTAAATACAGCCAGACATCCATCGCCCGCAAAGACCAAATCATTGATTCGCTACGCCGGTCTATTGATCGGTCACAAACATCACGAATTCCGGTAGCTGATCTGCGGAATGAACTCAAGATACTCATGCCCGATGTGCAAACGTTCACGGCTGCCCAATCGCTGGTCATGAACGCAACCAGTACAAAACCCGATACAGTCATGCTGGTATATGCCCGTTTTTCGCGTCGTCATACGACAGCCGAAAAACAACGGATCGAACGCTGGCTGCAAAGCCGAACGAAGAGCAAGAAAATAAAATTACTGGTTGAATAACAGAATTGACACAGGGCCTTCAATGCCATAATGTAGGTATATCGACTAGCCACGCAATGAGCAACGTTAACAGGATCAGCGCACCGATCAGTAAAAGCAGCCAATCAGGTTTTCGGGGTCTGTCTTTATCCGGGCTCAACGGGTCGATTCGGGTCGACGGGGGGCTGGCTGATTCGGGCGGAGAGTAGGGTGTGTAGGGTTGACGTACGTTTTTAACAAGCATCGTATCGGTCGGTTACGTATCGGAATAGGAATTCTCAGGTAGCCAAAATTGCTCGTTACGGCTTAAGATTCGCTGACAAACTCCTTAGAATCTACTTAGAAAAGCGATAGTTACCGGGGCAGCTCGATACTGAAAATCGTTGGTTTACCCGGCGTGGACGTAACACTGATTTGCCCCCGATGGAGTCGAACGATACGCTCTACGAGTGACAATCCTACGCCATACCCACGCACATCGGCGGTCTGGCGGCTGCGATAGAAGGGTTCAAAAATATAGGGCAGGTCGGCGGTCGGAATGGCCTGACCGGTATTCTGAATCTGGACTTTCACGACGTCTTTGCTAAAGTCCATCTGCACCAGTGCCTGCCCATTGTCAGAAAATTTGCAGGCGTTTTCCGTCAGGTTTTTTAAGGCCGTAGCCAGCAGGGTCCGGTTACCCTGCACAGCGAGCCGATCAGAATCATCGGGTAGTGCGCCGAGTTCTATGTTAATCTGATAACGAGGATGGGTCGCGATAACCTCGTCGCGAATATCCCACATGATTTCGTCCATCCGCACGCTATCTGCCAGTAAGCTGGTTGCATCCTCCTGGTTGACCTGTGAGAGTTGCAGCAACTCGTGCGTCAACGCGACCAGATCACCGACATCATCCAGCACAGACCGTATCGTTTGCCGGTAAGCCGCTGGTTCCCGCTGGTTTAGCAGGCTCACTTCCAGTTGCGAACTAATCTGAGTAAGGGGATTTTTCAACTCATGGGACACGTTAGCCACGAACATTCGCTGCAATCGAAATGACTCGGCCACCCGATCCAGCAGTCGATTGATCGTCGATGATAACCGGCTGATCTCGTCATCCTCTTTGTTGATACGCAGCCGTTCATCCCGATTACGGGGGAAGATGGCGCTGACGGTCTGGTCGATCTGCTGCATGGGTTGCAGAGCATCGCCCGCAAAGAACCAGCCAGCGAAGGCCGTGATGCCCACGATCAGGCAAAACAAGCCAGTCAGTGACCAGATAAGCCGTCGTAGAAACTCATCGCCATAAGTGTTTTCGGCGCTGGCCACCACCACATATTGACCAGACGCCGTCATGAACCGAATACCCGACAGGTAAAACCCATGCTGCCGGAAATCCTTTTTTTTATGTTGCCTGATATCAGCCAGTATAGCTTTCGACAGGGTTATCGGCCGGGTTTCATTCGCGATAAAAATGATCGAATCCCGGCTATCGAAAATTATAATTTGCTGATTCGGTAGGTGGTCTTTCCGGATTCGGCCCAACTGCTGAATCAGTCGGGCATCCAGCCGATGTCGAATAAGCATGTCGCCCGTTGTGTTGGCTTTTCGGTCAAGTCGCCGGTAAAAGTCAGACGAAATGAAAAGCCAGCAGAACGCATAAATACTCACGAACGCCAGCAGTAAGATGCTGGACACCAAGCTTGTAAAACGTAAGGTTAGCCGTTTGCGAATCGTCATGACTGGACAAAGGAGTAAGGGCACAGGGTGCGTACAAATCGCCCGCTGCCCAACGCCCGTTACTCTTCTTTGAACATATAACCCATACCGAAGTGGGTATGGATTAACTTTTTCGAAAAATCCCGATCGATCTTTTTACGCAGGTAGTTGATATAGACTTCCACGACGTTGGTGCCCGTATCGAAGTTAAGATCCCAGACGTGCTCGGCAATGGATGGCTTCGACAGTACGCGACCCTGATTGCGCATCAGAAACTCAAGCAGGGCAAATTCGCGGGCGGTCAGCTCAATTAACTGCCCATCGCGGGTAACGGTTTTGGCATCCAGATTCATTTCAACACCGCCATACCGTAACGTTTGAGCCGTCATGGACACCTGCGTACCCCGTTTGGTCAGGGACCGCACCCGAGCCAGCAGTTCGGCAAACTGAAAGGGTTTCGTCAGATACTGGTCCGCCCCGGCATCGAAACCCATAATTTTATCGTCGGTTTCGCCCAGTGCGGTCAACATCAGAATGGGCGTCGTTATGCCTTCTGCCCGTAGCTGCCGACAGAGTTCATACCCATTCAGCCCCGGCAGGATCAGATCCGTTATGATAGCCGCGTAATTAGTTTTGAGAGCCAGTCGTTTCGCGATAAGCCCATCGTACGCAATGTCAACCTCGAACTGACTCTCTTCCAATCCCTGCTGGATCGCCTGCAATGTCTTGGGTTCGTCTTCAACAACCAGGAGTTTCATACCGTACTGAAGAGAAAGGGTTTGTTGTCAAAAAAAGGGCAATCCGGCGGCAGAGCCTAACCAGAAAGTACGCTCCTTTTTACTGTAAACGAGTTTACGACGCTCATGTTCTCCGTAAATTCTATGACCCAACGGCTGCCTATCACTGCTTTTCACCCTGCCAACCCTGAGCACTCAATTAGGGCGTCGCTCAGGGCGTTCAGGACTGGCTTTCTTGCGTACAGACCACGATCACATATAGATAAAGACTGGTTTGCGTTTATACGGCAATCAGGGCTTCGCTCATTTGTCTCAACAGTGTTTCTACGTCCTGCTGGCGGGCCAGACGATACCGCGCGAATGAGGTACCCGGCCCAACTTTCATGGTGTAAGCCCAGTTTGGTAGCTGCCGAAACATGTCCTCATCGGTTGTGTCGTCGCCCATACTGACGATAAAATCGTATGGTTTTTGCTCCATAAGCGAGAGCGCTACAGTTCCTTTACTGTGCTGGGCGGGTTTAACTTCCACGACTTTGTTGCCCTGAATAACCGTCAGTGGAATGGACGATGACACCTGACGCAGCTGCGTTGACAGATCAATGGCCTGCCCTTCCACATCCTCACTCCCGACCATCCGGTAATGCCAGGCAATCGCCGTTTCTTTTTGTTCAATGAACGATCCGGGAAAACGATCGACAAAGTAATTCATGATCGATCGAACCGGATCGACCCAATTGTCAGTCGACAGATCGAGTCGTTCCCAGGGTTGGTCGGGCTTTTTCAGAAAGGCCCCGTGTTCAGCCACCAGGTGAACGGGAATGCCCGCGAAGGTTTTTTCCAGGAAGGCCCTGTTCCGACCGCTGATGACCACCACGTCACTGCTTTCGGCCAGGTTCACCAGTATAGTTTGTAGATCACCGGAAGGTCGGGCTTCGGCGGGATCATTGACAATAGGTGCCAGCGTTCCGTCAAAATCAACCAGCAGCAATCGCTTGTGAGCGTCATTGAACGTGCTGATAAATGGCAGAATGGGCAGGTCGGTTTCTAAGTCGGTCGGGTTACTGATCATATCGTTGAGGGCGGTAAGGAAATCGTGACTCCATCGAAACACGTTGTGGTTTTGCAGGTGCTTCCGCATATGGATCAATCGCCGTTCCTGTTCAGCCAATGGCATGAGCAGTGCCTGATTGATGGCATCGGCCACCTCCTGGGTATCGGTTGGATTAATGATGAGGGCATCGCTCAATTCCTGAGCGGCACCGGCTAATTCACTCAGGATCAATACGCCTTTGTGGTCCTGGCGGCTGGCTACGAACTCTTTGCAGACCAGGTTCATCCCATCCCGAACGGGGGTAATCAGGGCAATATCGCAGGCCGTATACAGGGCCATCAGTTCCGTGAAGGACAGCGACCGGTACGAATATACGATCGGTCGCCAGCCGATGGTGCCAAACAAACCGTTGATACGTCCGATCGTTTCTTCGATCTCCCGTTTAAGCTCCTGGTAATGACCGATTTTATCGCGTGACGGCACAATCGTCATGACAAAGGTCACGTTGTCGTGCCAGTCTGGATGCTGAACCAGAAAACGCTCATAACCCAGCAACCGGGATGTGATCCCTTTGGTGTAATCGAGCCGATCCACCGAAAAGATGATTTTGTTGTGTCGGAGCAGACTTTTGTACCGTTGCTGGGTCGCCAACACCTCGGCCTCCTGTCCACTTGTGTTGAATTTATTAAAGTCGATACTGATGGGAAAATCCCGGACGCTGATGGAGCGGTCGGGAAGCACGATCCGTTGATTAATAACGGGCAGGGTCAGCACCTCCGCAACACTTTGTAGAAAATGCTGGACATAATCAGTCGTATGAAAACCAACGACATTGGCCCCCAGGATACCCTCAATGAGCGACTGCCGCCAGGTTCGGGGCAACAGTTTAATGATTTCGTAGGTCGGGAAAGGAATGTGAAAAAAGTAGCCAATGCTGATAGCCGGCATAGCACGCCGGAGCAGATCGGGCAGTAACATCAGCTGGAAATCGTGAATCCAGACGAGATCACCAGGCTCGATCAGAGCGGTCAGTTCATTCAGAAAAGAGGCATTGGCCTGTTTGTAGCAGTCGAAATCATGTTCGCTAAACGAGGCATAGGACGGAAAGTAGTGAAACAGCGGCCAGATCAGGTCGTTGCTGAATCCTTCGTAAAATCCCTTATGAACCGCGTCATCCATAAAAACCGGATGCGCAACAAACGTATCGTTTTCCAGCGTAGATGGGCTTACCTGCTGCAACGACGTATCGCCATGACCCACCCAGTGAATTTTTGTGACTGCCCCTTCCTGACTCTGCCCCATCTGTTCCGCCATCGACAGCACGGCCGAAACCAGTCCACCCGAATTCTGCTGAAGTAAGGGCCCCTCATTCGTTTGTTGAATGGAAAAAGGTAACCGATACGAAACGATGAGCAATCGTTTAAACGAAGATTTAAACGTTTTCATAATGTTGATGCGCTACTGAACGCTCAGTGTATTCTTGCAAGATAAGTATCAACGGCTTAGAAGGGGCTTAAGCAACGATTAGAAATTCCTTAGAAGTGCCTATGACTTGCCGGGTTCGGTTGATTGTCCGATGAACCCGCGTGGTAGGAACGAGATGTGATCTTCGTAGAGATAACCCTCGCTGTACGTCTTTCAACAGGCACTTTACTAGCCTATTCATCGGATCAGCAGCAGGCTGAACGTAAGTACAGGGAGCGACAAACGATTGAATAATTATACAGTGTTAGGTTAAGTAATCTCAGATCGTGGCAACTAGTCATCTACATACAATGAGTATAGGCCAATACATGCCAAAGCAGCAACTAGTCGCTAAAAAATAAGTCAACGTTATAAGAACAATAAAGCATATCTTGCTGTATGTCAGCCTTTAGACTCTATTTTTTTACAATAAACACTATCAACATCAGGCTCGATGGACCGTTTAGTTCGGTCGATGTACACCTGTATTTCATGAAATAAGCTAGCTGGGTTTGTCCAGTCGGCTGGCCGGACGTGGAAGGGCTTGAGTACCCAGTGGAGATGCTCGAAAACAACCCGGTCGGCAAACTGTTTCTGATCGATTTGAATCTGATAGGCATCACCTGACTGATTTAGTTTGGCCAACAGGGCCGGTTCAGCTGTTTCTAAGGAATGACGCCGTTTACGAATCGTGGATGGCCTATCGCTCGACATCGTGTGTGTATCCAGTAATAACCGCGCATATTCGGTTACGCTGTACCAGATTGTATGTTGATGGATAACGTAGCGAATGGGCTGCATGTGACTGGTGCTTTATTGAATTAAACGGGCAACGCCAAAGGCAGCCGCAGCCGCCAACGCACCAATCAGCATCACCTTAAACGCCCCGCTAACAGGTGGCTGTCCAGTGACTTTGCTCTTGAAATAGCCGAAGACAAACAAACAGATCAGGGTCAGTCCGCACGAATACAGCAGGGCCTCATGCGGGCTGGCAAGCAGGAAATAAGGGGATAGCGGCACCAGTCCCCCAGCTACGTAGGAAAGCCCGATGGTTAGCGCACTTTTCGTGGCCCGGTTGGGGTCCGGCTCGTCAAGCCCCAGTTCATACTGCATCATGAAGTCCACCGCACCGGCGGCCCGGCCACTTGGTTTTATCCTTCGCCAGTTCATCGGCGATAGTCGTTTACAAGGCCGGACTCAAGCCCATCTCGGCAAAGACTTTCCGAACTTCTTCTTTTTCTCGCTCGGGAACGGTTTCCACTTCCATCATCTCCCGCCGACGTTCCGACTCATAATGGTCGGCTTCGGTACGTCCCGCCAGGTAGCCACCCAAGCCCATGGCAATCGATCCGGCTACGATTTCGGCAATACCTGCCGTAACGACCAGGGATGAATCGGCCACGGCACCGCTCAGACCTGCGGCCAGCGCAAAGGGAACCGTCAAGCCGTCCGACATACCAATAACGATGTCGGAAATCATGGCTGAACTGCGGAGATGCTGTTCATGGTGGATATAACCCGTATCTGCCATCTAGTTAGGAATGAATTACGTGTTGCGTTCGCCTGCGATGGGTACGGTAAACCAGCCAGTCAGAGACCAATTGGTTACTGATGAAGAAATGGCGGCTTCGTAGGTTCGCAAACCAACGCCCGATACCACTCCAGGGCGGTAACGGGCATTGATTCATTAGTTTCTATGCATCAAGACGCTATTCGTCTTTAACATCGTACCGGTCTAGCATCATCACCTTGTTCCAGGCCGCCACGAAATCATGTACAAAACGTTCTTGTGCATCATCCGCCCCGTACACTTCGGCGATGTTACGCAGCTGCGCATTGGACCCAAAAATCAGATCGCACCGGGTGGCCGTGTACTTGACATCGCCACTCTTCCGATCCCGGATGTTGAAGAACATCTCCTGCGGATCCTGAGGAAACCACACATAATCCATGCTGGTCAACACCTGAAAAAAGTCGTTGGTCAGCTGCCCCGGACGGTCCGTAAACACCCCGTGCTTCGAGTAATCGTAATTCTGGTCCAGCACCCGCAGGCCACCCACTAGTACCGTCCACTCCGGCGCGGTTAGCGTCAGCAACTGAGCCCGGTCCAGGAAGATCCGCTCGGGAGGCACCCGGTAGCCTACGTTGTCATTATGGTAATTCTTGAAACCGTCCGACACCGGCTTGAGCCAGTTGAAGCTTTCCACATCGGTCAGTTCCAGAGTCGTATCGACGCGGCCCGGCGTAAACGGAACGCTCACCGCAACACCCGCATCATGAGCCGCTTTTTCAACGGCCACGCAGCCACCCAGTACGATCAGATCAGCCAGTGAAACGCGTTTGTTGCCCGACTGGCTGCTGACAAAGTCGCTCTGAATACCGCGCAATGTCTGCAACACCCGGTTCAGTTCGTCGGGTCGGTTGAGTTCCCAGCTGTTCTGGGGTTCCAGACTGATGCGGGCCCCGTTGGCACCACCCCGCTTGTCCGAGTGGCGATACACCGAGGCCGCCGACCAGGCCGCCGATACCAGCGCCGACACGGTGAGACCACTGTTCAGGATGTGCTGCTTCAGGGTAGCGATATCAGCCTCGTCGATCAGCTCGTAATCCCGGTCGGGTCGGGGGTCCTGCCAGATCATGTCATCGGCGGGTACTTCGGGACCCAGGTAGCGTTCTTTTGGGCCCATATCCCGGTGCGTCAGCTTGTACCAGGCTCTTGAAAACGCGTCCGTGAAGTAATCGAAATCAGATAGGAACTTCTCGCATATTTTGCGGTATTCCGGGTCTACCTTGAGCGCGATGTCGGAGGTCATCATCATCAGATTATTCAGCTGACCAGCGACGTGAGCATCCGGCGTTTTAGGCGCGGTTGGATCAATTGGCGTCCATTGGGTCGAACCAGCCGGACTTTCCACCTTCTTCCAGTCGAACGTGAGCAGGTTCTCCAGGTACGAGTTGTCCCACTGGGTAGGATGCTGGGTCCAGGAACCCTCGATCCCATTCGTCATGGTGTTCACGCCGTTGCCCGAACCAACCGGATTGTGCCAGCCAAAGCCCTGTGCGTGAATGGGGGCAGCTTCGGGAGCTGCGCCGATCTTTTCCGGGGCCACCATGCCGTGACTCTTACCGAAGGCGTGTCCACCGGCAATCAGGGCTACCGTTTCTTCATCGCCCATGGCCATCCGGGCAAACGATTCGCGAATTTCGCGGGCTGAATCCTGCGGATCACCGTTGTTGGCCGGTCCTTCCGGGTTCACGTAAATCAGCGCCTGGTGAGTAGCGGCCAGCGGGTTTTCCAGATCGTAGTGGGCATCTTTGGGTTGACCCACCCAGCGCAAGTTGTTGTTTACCATCTCGTCGGGGTGGCCTTTGTGGTTGGCCGATGCCGGCACCTGATCGACGGGTTTGCCGCCCCAGAACTCAGGCCCCCAGTACGTACTGCGGTCGGGCTCCCAGGCATCCCGGCGTCCGCCCCCGAAGCCAAACGTAGGGAAATTCATAATTTCGAGCGCGCAGTTGCCGGTCAATACAATCAGATCGGCCCAGGACAACGACGCCCCGTATTTTTTCTTGATGGGCCACAGCAACCGGCGTGACTTGTCGGTATTGCCGTTATCCCACCAGGAGTTGATGGGTGCAAACCGCTGCATGGCTTGTCCCGCGCCCCCTCGTCCGTCGGCAATGCGGTAGGTACCCGCCGAGTGCCAGGCCATGCGAATCATTTGCGGCCCATAGTTGGCGTAGTCGGCGGGCCACCAATCCTGCGAATCGACGAGCAGCGCTTTGATATCCTGCTTCAATTGCGGAAAGTCAATCTTGTTGAACAGTTCTTTGTAACTCTCGTCGCTCAGGGGATTGGCCGCTGGCTGATCCTGGTGAAGCAATTCAACCGGCAGGCGGTTGGGCCACCAGTCGTCAATCTGGGGGGCGGTTCCCAGGGCACCGCCTACGCGGGTACCTCTGAATGGGCATTGCTCAAGTCCTTCGGGATTATCAATGAAGTTCATCGTGAATTTTTGTAATGAATAAACCGGTGTACTAATTAAAAAAAGGTAGTGTAGTGATGGGATCGGATAGCCGACGCTTTACTGCATGTGTACGCGGAACTGCCAAACCTGCTTGTCCAGCATATAACTTAGGTCCTGAAATTTATTGGATGTAACCTCGTCGCCATTTTTGGCCGTGCTTTCTACCCGTTGACGGACGCGTTTAGCGATAGTAAAAATGCGCTCGGTCATAATGGCCAATACCTGCCGATCTGACAGGAAGCCAGCCGGAAACTTGGGCAGGCTGGCGGTCTGCACAATGGTCTCAGTGCGTCCATCGGTCGGAATACCGATCTGAAGCTGCCGCTCGGCCAGCAAATCAGCCTGTTGGCGGTACGTATCAGCGTACTCCTGCAATTGTTCATGCAACGGTAAATAAAGTGGTCCGCGCAGGTTCCAGTGTGACTGTTTAGCGTCGTGGAAAAGCTCCAGCAGCTCAACTACGGTGGCCTGTAGATCAGTGTTGATGGCGGCCCGCTTTTCGGCTTCCAGGGGAATCCACTGATCCGCCTTTTCATTTCGATAATTACCTAAGTCCGATCCGGATGAACCACCCGGTGCAGGGGCTACCCCGGTAGGGTTAGGCGGGGTTGTTTCGGCGTTACGCCGGGTTTGCGCCAGAACAGGTTGAGCGACTAATACCAGGACAAATACACCACTGGCAACACACATTTTCAGTTTACTAATCTGAAATTTCATAACAATTGAAAAAACTGAGTTTAAAAATGAATTGTTTATAGAATAGGAACTTGGTATTCATGTTGGAAGAGTTAGTTGGTCGCCGGGGGATTGGGGACTGATTCGGCGCGCAACTCAGTGTGCCTGATGAGGCCACCCAAACGGCCTACATTGGCCATCAGGCCAAAGGTGATGATCGACAGAATGAAGATCAGCACAGGTAAAAACCGCAGCTGTTTTGCCCGTTGCCAACTCAGGGTTAGTAGCGACAGGAGTGCCGTCAGGTACATACCGATGTTGGCTATGTCGGCGGCTTCTTCGTGTACGTGTAGTCGTGGTCGGTCGAGTGCATGAATCGACTTCAGGTAGTGTTCCGCGCTCTCACCCGTCTGGTTTGTGACTACCGTAGTGATACCCATCAGAACAAACAGACCAAAACTAAGCTGAATGACAGACGCCTGGCGACGGATAAGGCCATAGCCCAGCACGATGGTCGCCAGTAGGCTACCAACAATTGGGAAGTGATTCACCAGCAGGTGCCAGTGTGCTCCATTGAGATGCATACGAAATGAATTTTTAGGGTAAATGGGTATACAATAAGCTGAAGATGGTCAGCCGGGTGCAGAACTCATTGGTGCGGTTGGCATCAACGAGACAGACTAGTCAGCGGTGTCCAGTACGCCTAAGCGAACAGGATAACTACTACCCAGAGCGCGGTAAATCCGGTCTCGAAGGCTACTAAACAGTAAATAATCCGTAAAAAGACAGCGATTGGGTCAGGCGAGCAACCATACCACACGTTTTGTATGGGCACACTTCGGCCAGGGGCATACTACAAACTACGCTCGGGGGGGATTGATCAGGGCGAAAACCGCCAGAAAGGCATATAGGTCCGCCTTACGGAAGAAACCAGCTCTGGCCAAAATCAGCCAGTGTACGGGCGAAATAGCCACCAACTGAACCGCGTTCGGAGTGTAAACCGATACGGAATGACTGCTGGAAGGAAGATTCTGGTGTGAATGGTTTGGATGCTTCTGGTGCTCAGAATTAGCCCCGTAATGCATCTTAAGGAACTCCGTAAAGCTCAGGCTTGGATCGGCCTGTCGGTGTTGCTGAAAGTGCAGCATCAGATCGCCCCAGTGGGCCGACTGATCAATGCCAAAGCCGGGGAGCAAACTCCCACCCAGCATCCAGCACGCTAACACAATAGCAATAAACGATCTCATACTGACTCAACATTACTGTTAGGTGAAAGTTTCAACATTTGTTAATTTGGAAATAGACTAAAATGATTGGGTTACTCATGCTAGTAATATCTGTTAGCTATTTATCGACTACATGGCTTTATGGTTAACTAGTCGCCAGGTATACCACCTTGACCTCCGATCAGTTTGCCAGATTGTCTACAAAGGTTATGTCAAAAATTACCCCATTGTTCCAAAGCAAACCACCGTTTGTTTAAAAATACATCGTTTCGGGTTTAGCGTGTTTGCGGAGTATGGGCCCTTCAGAATACCACGCGGATAAGTTAATAGCTATCCAGTCAGCACGCCACCGCAGCGCAATACACGGGCAAACGGTTCCAGAGCCCCTTCACTGCCTTTACGCTGAAGCGGCCCGGAAGCAAGCCCTACGAAGCGGGGTTATCCTGATTCATAGATCAACCAAGTCACCACGGAAAAGTGGGTCTACCAGTTGAACAATCGCCGGAAGTCCAGCGGGGACAGGTTAGTCTTCATGTCAAAATAGCTTGCTGAACGACTGCGGATGTTCAAAGCCAAGCCGGTAAGCGATCTCGGCAATCAAGCGTGAAGTAGCGCTCAATAAATCTTTCAACTGTTCGATAACCGCCTGTCGATCATAGTGATGTGTAGTCTGCCCTGTGAGCGGATCTAGAATATTCTAGCATGTCGCTTTAGTTACGGGCGGATACTGCGAGCTGCTATACTGCACGGATGGCAAACCGTTTTTCTGGCCTCGTGAGCTATACGTTTTAAAAGATAAAAGGGTGCAACACGCGTCTTACCCCTCTCTCTGCCAAATTAAATTGGTCTGCTTGAGGCTCCCTATTTCTTCTGCACGGTTGCCTGCAGTTCGTGAGGATAACTCATGGCAATAGCGCTAGTCTCATCCAGATTCCTCACATAGAAGCGTACAGATTATCACATACGCATGAGTTGGGCCTTTAATCCTGCCCGTTTTCACTGGACGCGTTCTCCGGGGCAATACCATTATCTCACTTCTTCCACAGAACGCATCCAGTGTGAGAGAGCAAACCTACTCGCTCAGACACGAGTGGAGAAGTCAAAACGATTGCCAACCCTTCCCAATTGACGGCCAGTGTGGGGTAAGTCGCTTTGAATAAAATGTCGCTCCTGAACAAGCCCACTAAAGCGTGGTTTATCTAAAAACACCCCTGCTCCCAATTTCTTTTTAACTACAACGAGGCCACCCAATGTTCGATTCCGTTTCGCTCCTAGCCTTAGGCCTAATTTTCGTGGCAGCGGCAGTCGTTGTTTGGCGGGCGGGTATAACCTTGTCAAACACCACGGATGCGCTCGACAAACATTTCGGCCTGGGCGACGCGCTGGGAGGAATCATCGTGTTGGCGATCGTGACCAATCTACCCGAAATTGCCATTACCGTGAGCGCGGCCATGAGTAATAAAGTCGAACTGGCGGTGGGAAATATTTTGGGGGGTATCGCCCTACAAACGCTGGTACTGGTGCTCCTCGATGCAGTCGGCGTTGGTAAGCAGGACACACTGACGGCCAAGCAGTCGTCATTGACGCCAGTGCTGGAAGGGTCGCTGGTGATTGCCATGTTGACGCTCGTGGTCATGGGTCATCAGTTGCCTGGTGACCTTGTCTTCGCGCGCCTGACGCCCGACAGTGTGTTGCTCGTGGGCACTTGGGTAGTTGGCGTATGGCTTATTGGCCGAGCTCACAAGGGCCTGCCCTGGCAAATCAACTCGCCGGTGCAGGCTGCTCAAAAAGAGCCCACCGGGGCTAATAAGCGCAGTATAGGTCAAACGCTATGGCTGTTTGGTCTAGCGGCACTGGCGACGCTGGCGGGCGGAGTGATGCTGGAGGAGAGTGGGGATGCGATGGCCAAACAACTGGGGATGGACGGGGTACTCTTTGGGGCAACGGTACTGGCAGCCGCCACCTCCCTGCCCGAAGTATCGACGGGGCTGGCTTCTATCAGAAACAAGAATTATACGCTGGCCGTCAGCGATATATTTGGTGGAAACGCCTTCCTGCCCGTCTTATTGGTGTTGGCAACGGTTGTTTCGGGGAAGCCCGTACTGCCTACCGCTCAAAAAAGCGATATGTATCTTACTGGCCTGGGAATTCTGGTTACTATTCCCTACATCTTTGGGGCCTTGTTTCGCCCCAAACGCCAGATAGCCCGCATGGGACTGGACTCATTCGTTGTACTGCTTATTTACCTTTTTGGTGCAATCGGCCTTTTCGTCATCGCCCGTAAATAGCCCGCTCTACCTCTGCTAAAGCGGTCTTTGAGACTCGGTCATATCTAGTATGATTAGCTTGTAAGGTAATAAAACAGCCCCGCATCCAAGTAAGCCAACCGCCTATGAACGCATGAATAAAATGATTACCCTAGCCTGGCGCATTGGGTTGGAATTACCTGCGGGCGGTGATTGCCGATCAGTATTTAGCCATGCCCCTTCGTCTCATAAAGGAGCGATTTACGAGAGCCTGAATACTAGACGGATCTACACAAGATTAATCTGGTGGGGACTGGGCGATCCGGTTATGTAACAACTTCACAACTAACTAATTGAAGGAATCACGAAAGGCGACCGGAGAGGAGTCCGTCTTCGTTTTAAACAACTTGCTGAACGATTGGGGGTGCTCAAAACCTAGTTTGTACGCAATTTCACTAATCGACAACCTTGTTGTTGATAGCAGTTCTTTGGCCTTACCAATGAGCTTCTCATGGATATGTTGTTGCGCGTTTTGCCCCGTCAGCGTTTTGAGCAGACTACTCAGGTAGGTAGGCGACAAATGGAGTTCCTGGGCCAGATAGCCCACCGTTGGCAAGCCCGATTTGATCAGTTCATCACCCGCAAAATAGGCCTCCAGCAGGGCCTCGAATCGGTCCAGTAACGCGTGGTTGATCGTTCGGCGGGTGATAAATTGCCGTTGGTAAAACCGGTTCGAATAGTTAAGTAATACCTCGAGTTGGGCAACGAGGATGGCCTGACTGAACTTGTCGATGGGCGTTTGATAATCCCGCTGAATCTGCTGGAGGAGGGCAACGACCATGGATTCTTCCGTGTCCGATAAAAACAGCGCTTCCCGAATGGAATAATCAAAATACTCGTAGGTTCGAATCCCTTTGGCCAGGGAAGTACCCCATAGAAAATCGGGGTGAATCATTAATAGCCAACCGGTATGCTCATGGACTTCCTCATCTGTAATCGTAAGCACTTGGCCCGGCGCCAGAAAGACCATCACCCCTTCCGCAAAGTCGATCGGCTGTTGGCCATACTTTATCGGCCCGTTGACGTTTCGTTTCAGCGCAATGCAGTAGAAGTTATTGACTAGGCTTCGGGGCTTTTCCGTTCGCCCTGGTTTTATATCTTCGAACCGGACCACGCTAATCAGTGGATGACTTGGTTTGGGAATATTGGCCAGTTGATGATAGGCAGATATGGTATCGATCCGGTAAGGCGGCTGGGTGGACATGATTCGACGGGTTTACGGCCCCTAACTTGCTTTCGTGTAAAGCTAAAACGTTTTGGTTAGCGAGTATACAGCAATCGTAACCCTTCATAAAGTGGCGTCGGCTTTCGGCCCAACAGCCTTTCCAGATCAGGGCTGACAAGGTCTTCCTGCCCATTGGCAATGTCCATGATAAACCCGGTAATCCGCCGAGCCATCACCTCCGGCAGACCGCGTTGGATTAGTCCGGCTTCAAACGTAGCGGGTTCGGCGGGGGAGTAAACAACAGACTGGCCGGATAGCTTGGTCAGGGCATCGGCTATATCATAAAACGAGTAAGACTCACTGCCTGTCAAGCGATACGTTGTGCTGCCCTGATCGTTCTTGACCAAAGCATTCGCTATCGCTTCACCCATCTCGCTTCGTAACGCCAGAGCAACTCTACCCTGCCCAGCCGGCAGGTTAATACCCCGCTCAAAAACAGCCTCACCGCCCACAAACTGGGGGATAGCATCCATATAGAGGATGTTCTGGAATAGCGTATAAGCCAGCCCACTCGCTTTAATGTAGTCCTCGGTCTGAAAATGCCCTTGCATCAGCTGATTGACCAGCGTCGCGGGGTCTTTCAGCGCCCGGCTTGTGTAGGCAATTCGTTGGACCCCCGCTTTCCGGGCTGCATCGACGACATGCTGGTGTTGACTTACCCGGTTTTGCTCATCCGTACCGGCAATCAACAGGACCGTTTCAATACCCTGCATGGCCCGATCAAGGGATATTTTATCGTCATAGTAACCTACGTGTACAATTACGCCCTGGTCAACTAAATGATCGGCCTTAGTTTGATCCCGCACAAAGGCAGCAATCTGGGTAGGTGATACTTTTTGCAATAACTGACGGATAACTGCGGTACCAAGCTGGCCAGTGGCTCCGGTTACTAAAATCATAGTATTAGGTGGTTTGGTTACCACAAAGGTCCGCGTTGAGCAACATCCGGACGTATCCAGATTATGGGTTATCGTAGCCAAATTAACTAATTAGCACTGGTGTGCGGTGGGTCATTCGTTCCGTAAAGTTTTCCACCTAAAAAGGTATAGGCAGGTTTCTTCGTATCGACTCCGAGCGTTTGGTGAGACAAGTAACTAACCGTTTGTTCACAAACTATACACTTTCGTACAGGTGATAGTGGCTTCCGTTACTTTCTAAGGGTAGAGTAGAAGAACGGCTGTTATTGCTTACGTTCAGCAAAGGGTTTGCTGTTTTTCTAATTTACTACTCTGCTAGCTATGGACCTATTTGAAGTACTCGCTAAATGGCTTTTTTGGCTCTTTGATGGAATCGGCGTCAACCTCATTCTTAAAAAGATCGCCAAAGCGTTTGACAAAAAGAACGAAGACAGACCAGATTCAACGAGCAATTCGTTAATCAGTTCAAAACTACCGCAGATCTAATTTATAGGTTGAAGCAAGTGTCAGACACTCGCAATCCATTTAAATTAATCTATCTCTATCCCCTCATTAATTGCGTAAGCACAGTGTAACGCAGTGCTATTGTGTTTAGTGAAGAGGGTGATTATGCGTTTAACGGTTAGCTAAGTTCTACTACAATGAGAATTAAATTTCCTCAGTTGCGCGCTCCGACTACGGTATTTTACAATCAATGGCGAGCCATCTTTCTGGCCCTTGCGCTAGTTATCCTGGTTGTAGCTAAATTACTGCACTAAACTGATAGTGACTCTATCAGGCGCATTTTCCTGTTTCGCACTTTTGCTTCTCAAGTACGAAACTAGGTACGCCTTTAGCCACCCAAGCTTCCTATACCTTACAATTCGGACGTTTTGTAACAGATTTATTTTCGTATTTCCTCGACTGATGCGGGGGGATGCTGTATCGTATTGATCGCTTTAAATACGAAGCATACAGTCAGGCGGGAACGTTTTTAGCGACCGTCTATTCGCAGGATTGTAGTCAACTGTCATGCTATCTGTTCAGAGTCCCGCTTCGGCACGGTTGGTATACCCGCACCACCGCCGGAGCGGTAGCGGCTTCAAGGCTCAATCAGTGATATGCGGGGTGAAAGTGAAGAAAAACTTGACTCAAAACAGATTAGTGCAACTGAAATTACGATTAGCTTTACCACACAATCTGGTTGTGAAAACATGACGTATCGACCGAAGAAAAAACTAACCTGCTGGGCATACAGCTTGCTGAGCCTCGCTTGTTGGCAATGCGCGCCCGATGCACTACCCCAAATTGATTACGATCAGCGAGCGGCTCAGCTCATGACCGACCTCAAGCCACAACTTGTCGGGACATGGAAACTTCGGCAGGTACATGTCAGCCCAAACGGACCTAATCGCATCAATCGACTCAATCTGAGCAAAGACAGCACCTTTCAGGACGTGGCTCTGCTAACGATCGTGCCAGCCGCCAGCCCGCGCCAGACACCGGTCGATGCCCGCTACAGCGACTACGACGGTACCCTTCAGTACAAGACCAAGACCTACCCCGTTCAGTTCAACACGTGGCCGGGGCCTCGGGTCTATAGCCCTAGTCAGCAGGGCCCTCAGGCTTTCTTGTTGTTCAGCTTTCACTTCCCCAACGGAACCCGTTTTCCTGAGGCTGAAGAAACGTTTCTGGAAAATTTGGGGCTCATAAACGAAACGTTTTCGCTGGAAACCACGGCCGGCCAACCAACCATGCAATGGGTGGGCTTGAATCGAGGTATTCAGCGAATCGACTTCGTCAGGCAGCCCTGATCAAAGTCGATTTTCTTGATACCAGGCGATCCCTGAGTTTTCATTTACAAAGCTTACTTAAGGAGTCATTGAGTGCATCAAACGCCCGCTATGGCAGCCCGGCCTTTTGATGCGCAACTATTTACGTAATTCCGGCGTATCAGGCTAGGAGCGTTTCCCGAAAATATCCCTATTCAGAATAGCTCCTGGACGTAAAGAACTATCCACTGGCCCACCAGTTCAGCTTGACCCGTAGCTTATGTCATGAGGCTGAATATTCGTTAAAATAACTTAAACTGACTCAACACAGGTAGGCTTATTCAGCGGTTGGTTATTCCTTTGATGATCAGTAAAGTATTCAGTTATCGATCAGCCGTTAGCCGTTGAAAACAATCCTGTACCTCCTCTGTCTGGTTTTAGTCGGCTGTCAGCCTAAAAGCAGTGGCCCTGATAAGCCATCATCCGACACACCCTTACGGGCCATCTATTCAAGAGCCGTAAACGATTCGCTCTACGTGCAGACCCAACTTCCCTTGGAGTATGACGATAGCACAACCAAGCACTATCCGGTGGTGGTTATCCTAGACGGTAACTTTCATTTTCCCATGCTGGCCGCCAGTGTACACCAATACGAAAAAGCTGGTCTGTTACCACCCCTTATCTTGGTGGGGGTTGGCTACCGATCGTTCAACGCAATGGACTCCCTGCGCGTACGGGACTATTTGTATCCGGCGGCATTAGCTTCCGACGAATTAAAGGCCCCCGGTGGCGGGGAGCGGTTTAGACAGTTCCTGAGCCGAGAACTAGTCCCTTCGATTGACTCAACCTATCGAACTACCTCCCAAAATAGAACGCTACTTGGCCATTCGTTCGGGGGCTACTTTGCCTTGTATACGTTATTAAGCCAGGCTAAAACGAAGACCCATGACTTTCAAAACTTCGTGGCTGCCAGTCCTTCCGTCTGGTATCACAACTTCTATCTGAACCAGTTGCCTGCCCAATTGAGCCAGTTAAATAAGGCCGATTCGATCCGGTTGTTTTTGTCCGTTGGTGGCCAAGAAAACCCACAATGGGATATTAAGCCTGTTTCGGGTTTAACGACATCCATTAGGCAATCACACAAGGTTAGCCTTCAGGGCGGAGTTTACGATCAGCTAGGGCACATGGATACGGGCCAGCTGAGCTTTCTGAAAGGCTTACAGTATTTTTATCAATCTCGCTGACACATAAACGATACCTCTTTGTCAGTCTCCCAATTAGGGGATAGCTACGTTAAGGTTCTTTCGTCTCAGAAAAGAGATACTTGTGAGAATAAACCCAGTAGCCAGTGGTTGCTAAATCAAATCTACATGAACGTATAAAAGTACCACCAGGTGACTGTGCTTTCTTCTTTAGCATTATACTATTGTTTATTCACTGCCTAAATCCGTAGCTGGATTAACCAAGACAGCCTTGAGTATTGTGTGAAGAACCATACTGGAAGGAGGTATTTATCCATTAGCCGTTTTCAGCCATTTGATTTCAACAAGTTTTTGGTCACGAAGGCTAACGTCAATCAAGAACAATCACCGACTTTCCAATTAGCTTACCCTGACGGGCTTCCCGATAGGCTTCTCTAACGTTGGTAAACGAATACGTCTTGTCCAGTACGATCTGTAGGCCAGCCTCCGCCAGATGAGTTAACGTATTAAATCCGTCAACGGTCGGTTTTAAGATCAGAATCGTCAATTTTTGCCCGGAAAAGAGATTGTTAATAAATGAGTGAAGGAGCGTCAACGGTGAAGGAAGTGTGCTGACAAAGATGGCCTTTCGCTTCATCAGGTTTTTTGCCTCGGTAAAAGAAAGCTTGGTGGATAGGTCAATAACCGCATCGAACGTTTGACCCAGCAGTTTGCTGTCTTGTCTGGTGTAGTCGATCACGGTATCAGCGCCCCATCTTTTGGCTTCGGCAACGCCCTTCGTACTGACAACCGCCGTCACTCGGGCACCCCGTTTTTTGGCGATTTGAACGGCAAATACCCCAATCCCGCCGGTAGCGCCGTTGATCAATACGTCCTGGTTAGCGCCGACCTTAGCCAATTGATCAATGATCTGCAACGCAGACAATCCGGTTACGGGCAGAGCAGCTGCCTCCTCAAACGAAAGGTTGGTCGGTTTTGGGGCAATATCGGTCTCCTTAACGACAATGTAATCGGCCAGGGCTCCCCCTTTAAACACATCCAGTAAGCCAATGATTGCGTCACCAGTCTTAAAGCGACTCACGGTGATGCCCGCTTGTTCGACAACGCCCGAGAAATCGATACCCACCGATTTAGGGAAGGTTGTTCCCGACATCAATTTCATCGCTCCGCCATAAATTTTCCAATCCAGCGGGTTGATCGAAACCGCCTTCACTCTTATCAGCAGTTGATCGTCCTGAATGCTGGGCACCGCTTGTTCGATTAGCTCCAGCACGCTTTCGTCGCCAAACTGGTTATACATTACTTTTCTCATAATTGCCGTATGTCTAGTTTCTACACCGCAAAGTTGGTCCAAGTAAAGAACTGAAAATAACCCAAAAGGCCAGAAAAACAGTCGAATCCGACGAGGTAGATCATCCGGCAACTTCCGGGTATCGGTGACTATCGTATCTGTATAGTAATAGGCATTATGGTTTGTCCGATCGGACTGATTTGCGGTCACATCGGACTGTTTTCTGGTCTAATGCCTTCCTAGATTTGTGAACTATTTAAATCAAGCATCATGAAAAATCACCAAAAACCGATCACGGTAGGCGCTGATGAAGGCAAAAGCGTTTCTGTTGGTGGAAGCACCTATCGAATTCTGGTGGCGGGAAAAGACACATCAGGAGCCTACGCCACGATTGACATGCTGGTACCACCCGGTGGTGGACCCGGACCACATGCCCACGCCGATTTCGAGGAGTCCTTCTACGTCATCGACGGCGAAATTGAGGTCAAATCCGAGTTTGGCAGTTATGTAGCGACTAAAGGTTCTTTTATTTCTATTCCCAAAGGGGGCGTGGTACACGGCTTCAAGAATACGAGCGGGCAAACGGCCCATTTGCTTTGCACCGTAGTACCGGCCGGTCTGGAACTGTTATTCGAGGAGATCGGCCAGCCCGTCGCAGCCGGGCAGTTTCTGCCACCCCCCGCGCTGGATGGCGCTACGATAAAGAAACTACAGACTATTGCCGAAAAGTATGGTCAGCAAATCTTCCCGCCCGCTTATCTGGGGTAAACAGCGCGTTATGTGTACGAGTAGCGCTTGGGGTTTAGGCCATAATGCTTTTCAAAGAGTCGGCTGAAGTGGCTTAGATTGGAAAAGCCCAGTTCATAACCCACCTGCCCAACGGAATGCTTGCCCTGTTTCAGCAGGAAGGCCGCTTCTTCCATTCGGGCTTGCTGGTAATAAGTGTAGATGGTGGTTCCAAACGTTTGCTTGAAAAGCTGTTTAAGTTTAGTTTCGCTCATGGCAGCGACTTGAGCCAGCTCACGGATTACCGGTGGCACGCTCAGGTCGTTCAGGATCTGATTGCGTATATACAGAAGCCTTTCCGCATCGGCGCTGTTGATCGGTTGATGGGGAGCGCTTTCCCGTAGGGCCAATTTATGGAAAACCAGATAGAGGAGTTCCTGCACCCTGATCTGCATGTAAAAGTGGCTTAGAGGATCAGTCATGTCCACAGTGGCCAGATTTTTAAGCAGCAGCTTAGTCTCGGCAACCATGCTTTCGAAAAAAAGGAAGGAATTACCGTTGCCGATAATGGTTTGCAGTACTGAGTTAGGTTCGCTAACGGCCAGTAATTCCCTTAACTGAGGTGGCTTTATGGCAACAACTACGTAATGAATCGTTTGATGGGCAGGAAAGCGGATAGTAGAGCTGAGATCGTTGGAGGTGACCTGGATTGCCGATTCATCGCGCTGCGAAAACGGGACCTGGAGATCATCATTATAAGCAATCTCGAGTGGCTGTTCGTTGCTGTAAAAAAAGATGGTAATCAGGTCATTTCCCTGACCGGACGACTTGCGTTTGATAATAAGATCTTCCTTAAGTACGTACCGGTGTATGGTGATCTTGAAGTCTTCCCCGAATGCCAGCTTGCGAATGGAGCCCTGCCCTAAATGATCCGGTATCACGAGCAGACCGTTCTGTACCGCTGCCTGTATGTGCCGGGCAAAGTACGTCATAAAGTCAAAATCGGGGGTAGCGGTAAAGCTGAAAATCATAATGATCAGTCCGTTTGTGCAACCATTCAGCAATATGGCATCGATCCAGCTTCATTTGACACTGATGCTGATTAATTGTTACTCGTTAGACGCCCCTTTTTCGGAGACTCTCCCCTGCCTTATTTGTGTTCGCTCTTGGCTTATTCTAACGATCTCAAAAAGCCATCCGCCGGGTGGTTCCGTCACAAATCAACCGCAGCCGCTCACGGTCGCAACGGCCAGTACGCCGGAGCGGGACCGTATCCCATTTTCAATGGCGCAGATGAGTTCATGCGACAATTTTACGAACGTAGGACTGAGCTTTACCCCTTGTAAAGCTAAATGAAATGTACTTCGCAGCCCTGCTACCTCCATACTAGATGTAATTAGTAGAAAATTTCATTCTAGGATGAAACAGGAGTAAACTCGTAGGGTCGTGCGATGGAGCCATCGGCGGTTCTTATCCAGATACACCGGTGGCACACCGGCCCGACAACACCGCTGGTACGGCAGCTTCTTTCTCTTGATTGGTGAACCGTATTCTGGCGGTTTACCAAACCACTAAACCCCGGGCTGGCTACCCAGGGAGTGTTACAGGACCAATGCCATCACCAGACAGGAGCCGCCCACCACACATACCCTAATCCAGCCACCATGCGTCCAGGCCACTTGAACGCGCAAAGACTGAACGCGGCCTCTGTGACAAATTGATAAGCACCTTGTTAGTACTAATCAAAATGGAAAAGTAGCTTAACGCAGAAAGCCGCTACCAGCACCGGCAGTAGACTTTTAAACCGAAGGCCATAGTGACAGTCACCCCTACCACTACAACCTTCGGATTCTGGTCAGTTAACGAATGACTTGATGAAATCCAGGCTGGTGGTCCAGGTGAGATCGTTATAACGTTCGTTCGCTACTTGGGTATGGCGGGTTGTGAACATCGGATACATATACTGGCCCTGTTGCCACTTCGCGTATAACTCATATTCTCCAGCGGGGTAGTCAGCTCGTTGCTTACGGATAAACTGGGCAAAATCGTCCAGACCCGACAACCGATGAAGCCTGAATTCCTGACCCGTTGCCTGTTTTACTTCTTGCATCAACTTGGTAGGGCTAACCTGGAAACTGGCAATCTGTAGATTTCGGGGGGCCGTATCATCCAGAGCCACTTCAGCCGTGAAAGCCGCCGTATCGTCCATCATCGTGAAATCCAGTGGCCAGTCTGCCTTCTCGCCCCAGTAACCAATACTCTTTTCTTTCAGATTCAAGATCGGTGTATTATAGGTTAAAATGTCGGCAAAAGCGCCGTTGAAAACCGAAGTAGCTTGTATGGATGTAGCGGGAATGTAGTTTGCCAAGATCGGCGAGTACGTTAATATAGGTTTTTCGCCAAACAGCTTAACCCCAATGGGTAGAATTCCCCGGGGAAGCGGCCCCCTTGTTTACTGATCAGGAGACTATGCCCAGCCCGCAGGGATGACGTCAGGTTCATCAACGCCATAAAATTGAGAAAGTCCGTTGAAGCTGCCTGAAACTGCGGAATCATGCGGGGGAGTGTATCTACCCGCTAATTAACCGTACCATTTTAGTTAAGCATACAGTTTTGAGATGAACGCATCGACCACGTATTGATCTTGCGGAAAGTTATAGACCTCACTAATCTTGCCATCGTCAATCTTCCACAGTAAACAGGACATCGCATTCAGGTTATCGACGCCCTGAAGTTGACTCCAGTTTTGATGACAGTCGATCACATATTGATCATTGACACCCATTACGATCGGGCTGGCCTGAAAATCGGCCTTACCAAGTTGCTCAAAATACGTCAACACATCGTCAATACCCTTCTTTACGCCACTTAAGGGGTGCCGGCCCGGAATATGCCATTGGATGATCGGAGAAAGAATTGTTTCAATTGTTGACAGATCATTGGTGGCGTAGGCTTGGAAAAAGCGGTGAACCAACTCTATATTCGGATGGGAAATCATGGGTAGAAAACTAGCGGATTACTTGTTGCACAAAAGTAGCGACCCTTATTTTGGATAAATTACGCCAGAAAGACTACTTTTTGTTTGCATCGGCCATGTATAGCCAACCCATCAGCTGTTCTTCGCTTGTTGAGCAAGCGACTAGTCCATTTGTCAGTTTCCATCAACGGCTGGGCTGTTTCCATTCCGATTGGCATCAACACGAGTGGGGACAATTGATCTATGCCGAAAAGGGGTGTATTCATGTCAACAGCCGGACGAAACAGATCCTCATTCCGAGCGGGTATGGGGTTTGGATACCCCCTGACACCGATCATGAGATCCGGTCCACGAGTTCACAGACGAACATTCGCTCGATTTGCTTTCCGGTAGCGGATAACAACGGGTCTCTGCGACAAACCATTAGCGTATTTCCAATGTCTACGTTGCTTCGGGAAATGATCCGCTATACCAACCGGTGGAACCAGGGGCCGGTTGACGAGGCCCAGGCGACTACGTTTTTGCAAACCGTTCAGGGTTTGTTGCCAGAAGAAATTGACAAAGCGGTGATCGTCTATCTACCGTCGACGACTCACGCCAAACTCCTGCCGATCACTACGTATATTCAGACCCATTTAGCCCGACCGATCAATGTTCAGTGGTTAGCCAGTGAGTTTGGCCTGTCAGTGCGAACTCTGAGTCGGCTATTCAGGCAGCAGTTGGGCACTTCCTTTTCCGGTTATTGCAAGATCGCCCGCATCATGCGCGCACTGGAACTGATTGAACTAGGTTGTGACAACGTATCGCAAGTAGCCACTGATGTGGGCTATGAAAGTTTGGCCACGTTTAGCAATAATTTTTTGGCGATCTGTGGTCATCGTCCCTTACAATTTATCCATAGCAAACGTCTTTACTAGCCTGATCAATCGCGCTTAGCCCACTGGAATGGACGCAGGATAAACTTGTCTTTTAGGAGACGATTCACTCGCTGGTTACCACCTTATTCCTTGAACGACCCAGGCGACGGTTCAACGTCGATGAGCTGTCTGCCTCCTCTGCGCCCGTGGCCATTTTGGGGAAAGTAAATCACGCCGTTATTGAACCCGAATTATCTGAACGCCCAGCACCGGACGACCATCGGCCGTAACACCTTGTATCACCACGCGCAACGTTCGCACTACGTCGGACAGCGGAAAACGTAACTGGCTGCGCCCCTGACTGTCGGTTTGCATGATTGGCTTCCAGTACAGAACATCCCGGTAATCGACGGGGCCAGAAATGGTGCTGGCGGTTCCCTCCGCATCGTAACGGGGCACATAAAATTCGCGCTGCACAGAGGGGTAGCTAATAAGTTGAATCGGCGTCATTCCCCCCTGGGCTTTGGTACTTCCCGGCATGGACCGTGCAGTTTTAGAGTAAAAAGCAATCACGCCGTTCCCTCCGCGAGCCCCGTATATCCCAGTCGTAGCCGCATTTTTCAATACTTCGATCCGGTCAATATCTCGTGGATTGAAGGTCATCAGCGCGATTCCGTCAGGGTCCTGAATGGGCACGCCATCCATCAGATATAAGGGCTGTGTACCACTTTTGAAACTACTCACCCCGCGGATCAATACCTGATAGTCACCCTTCTTAACACCACCTGGGGGTGCGATACTTCGCGAAACCGTAACGCCCGCTAGTCGGCCCTGCATCATTTCGTACAGATTGGCGTAGGGGGGCGACTTCTCATCGAACACCAGAACGGCATCGGCCTCATTATGCAAGCTTCTCATCTGAATATCATCAGGTCTTCCCTCGTATTTACGCGCCCGAACCGTCACTTCATTCAGCACTTTTGCCAGTTTATCGCGGTACAAATCGGCGTTTGCTTCCTGCCGAATGCGGGCCGCTTCCAGTTGATTTCGCAGCGTCGCCCTGTTTGGCGCAACCGGTAGCTGACCCGATTCCCATCGGTTGCCGGGCGCGTCCAGAACCAGATGAGCCTCCATTGGCGGAATGTTTTTTAGTTGGCGATCCGTGATTCGCGTCAGTAACCGTACCGTATCCGTAATGGCCATCCCCCCCAGCCGAAAGCGACCCCGTTCGTCAGCGCCTGCCGATTTTACAAACGATTGCCCCGGTCCTGTCGATGCCACGATCAGCTGCGCGCCGGGTATTGGATCATTTTTCGCCGTCAATATGCGGCCCCTGAGCGATACACCACCGAGCCGTTCCGTTTCGGGCGTGCCACTGACCCGTCGCCAGCCCTGTGTCAGCAACAGGTCGTCCAGTGCCTGACGAGTTTTGGCCGTGCGGTAAGCGACGTATTGATTGGGGTTTTCGATACGGCCCCGAAGCTCACCCGTTAGCAACAAATGGGCCGGCAACCTAGCCTCGGTGGTATCATCTGGCACTTTGTCCGCATCGGTAATCGACGCCGATAAAGCGGCTGACGCCGGTACTCCATTATCGTTCAGATTAACGCTCAGGATAACCTGTTCGCGGGGCTGATACCGGGTTTTGTTGACACCCAGCAGCACCCGTACCGGCGTTATGAATTCGGGCACAAAAACCAACCGCTCGGCTTGCGGCCTGGCGCTGGCATCGTAAAGCGTGATTTGTGCCAAACCCGGTAACCACGTCGTCATGGGCAAGCTTAGCTTCGCTACCCCATTTTGCAGGAGAATTTTTCGCTGATCGACCACGCGACCGTGCTGCTGAATCAGGATATACACCGAGTCGCTAACGGCCCGATTCGCGCTAAGTATGGTCAACGCCAGGCGGGTGGTATCGCTCATCGCATCGGCCGAAAGCAACAGCCCCTCCGTTTCGGGTTTGGGCAACTGAACGTGTTGCGGCTGGTTGTTGTAGGTTACGTCGGCGTAATACGTGCGCTGCGGTTTTGGCTCCGTCGACACGCTGGTCATCCCCTGGTGATTGGTCTTGAAACGAATGACTTCTGCGCCCAAATCGTCGACAATACGTCCCATGACGGGTAAGCCATGCCCATCGGGATGCACAATTTTTATACCCAGACGTGCGGGCAATCCCGTAATCCAGCGACCACCTTCCGGTAAAACCTGAATGTCTATTGGTTGAGGAACCGAATCACTGCGTATGGCTACCTCGTTGCGAAACAGGTTGTAGATCGCCACTGACCGTTCGAAAGCAGGGCGTAACTGGGCATCATCGTCGTCGGTGTAGGCGCGAAGGCAATACGTTCCCGTCGTTAAGGTATCTGACAGGCGGAAGTTACCCTCACCACGTCCGTCAACGATACGTACCCACTGGTGTTGCACGAGTCGGCCTGCCGCAGAAAGCAGATCGACATGAACAGCCGTTTCGCCACTGGCCTGCTGATCGTTGACCGCGTCCAGCAGATACGTACTCATCCAGAGTCGATCGCCAGTGGCATAAACGGGTTTATCGATGTGCACGAACAACGTGGGAGCCAGCCATTTAAATCGTTCGCTGAAGGCCGTGCTGATCCGTCCCAGGCGGGCATCGGTTGGGGCGAGTTTCCCCTGTAGGGCTACTGGACCGCTTGTCGATATGTCATTCTCATTGCCTTTGGGTTTCCAGTCGGCGGGTAACATTGTCGATAGCCGGTCGTCGCCCATCGAGCCTTTTACTTCCATCCCTTCCGGCAACGTAATGACTCCATCTACAGTCAGTTGCAGCTGACCGGACGGAAGTTTCATTTCTGAATAGGCGTACCGTGCGTCGGGATAGGGTGAGAAATTCGAGATTGCCTTCGTATAGAATACGATCAGTTTCATGGGTGAAACCAATCGGCGTTCGGTTGATAGCCGACCGGGTTGAATCAGCGCAGAAGCCTGAATCGGGATCAGGCGTTTGTAATCGCTCACCGCAGCCGCCAGCGTAATCGACCGCTTCTCCAGAGACATTATTTTGGTAACATCTTCTTGATAAACCAGAAAACCGGCCTGTTCGAACGTTTTATTGGTCAGGCTAGCCAGTAGATGGCGAACAGATCCATTATAGGCGGTCAGCCGGTTACGTCGGAATCGGTTGGCTTGCCGTTCATTCTCGGGTTTTAGTTCGTCAAAACGGGCCGTACCCGCATAAAACACCTCACCCGACGCAGTCGCATCGAAATGTTGTAAATCGTAGATCAGTCGATACCCCAGTGCCTGATTATCAATAATTAGTGGCTCACTAGCCGTCGCATAAAGATGGTCTTTATCGTCATTGAAACTGAGCACTTCGCTGTTCACAAGCAGACACTGTCCGCCAAAGGGTTCGCCGAAGAGTTGCTTGGTAAACTGACGCAGGTTACGCTCCCAGCGCTTCGGATTACCGCGTACGGTTACGGCATCCAGCGTTTGCTCACTCGGTTTCAGGCGAAAATTCACCTTCTGCGGTGCCGTATTATCGAATCTTATTGTTTGCCTGGCAGACTGGTAACCAACGAATGAAGCGGCTATTTCGACCGTACCCAAAGGCACACCGGCCAACGTATAATAGCCCTTCTCATCCGTGATTGCCCCCCGCGTTGATCTATTTACATAGACGTTCGCAAACGGCATGGGTTTTCCCGTTGTGGCATCCGTTACGTAGCCGGTCAGTAGGGCTGTCGTCTGCCCATAGGTCAGTAGGGACGATCCCAGCAGCAGAACCGCCGTAATCCAGCCGACGAAGAACCAGCAACGCATAGTTAGTCAATTACCTGTTCTAAAAAGAACTTCGCGACGTACTTATACCCATAAACGTATGCTACTGGAATAGCCTGTCAACTCAGCAAAGAATATTGTTTAGTCAATCGCCCCATTCAAGAAGCGGATATGGTAGAGCCAACCAGTACTACCCTACTGTGTCTCATTTGGGAGCATTTTCGTGAGATTATATAATCGTCAACTACTAGTTCAAAATGAGTGCTTAAGTGGTATCCATCCATTGACATTATGATCGACACAACTCAAGTAAAGGACGCTCTAAACGCCAGAGGTGACTGGTTCGTTTTTGTTTTGAACAGCTTACTAAACGACTGGAGATGTTCAAATCCCAATTCGTAGGCAATTTCACTGATGCTCAACTCGCTGGTTGATAGTTTTTCTTTCGCTTTTTCGATCAGCTTTTCGTGGATGTGCTGTTGGGTATTTTGGCCGGTCAATACTTTTAGCGAACTGCTTAAATATTTGGGAGACAAGTTTAACGTTTCGGCGATATGGCCCACCGTTGGCAGTCCTTTGGCCAGTAGATCACCATCACCAAAATAATCATCTAACAATTTTTCCAACCGTTCTAGTATCTGATGACTGGATTTCTCCCGGGTGATAAACTGCCGATGGTAAAATCTGTCGGCGTAAGTAAGCAGGGTTTCAAGGTGCGAAACGATAATGGGTTTACTAAACGTATCGATCGTTGCCTGGTACTCCTGCTGAATCGTTTTCATGATGTCCACTAGTAAGGCCTCTTCTTTTTCGGATAGAAACAAGGCTTCGTTGACCGAGTAGTCCCAAAAGTCATAGTGTTTAATAGTTGTGGCTACGGGGGTATTCCACAGAAAATCCGGGTGGATGAGCAGCATCCATCCGGATTGTTTGAGTTGTGTAGCCTGTTTATCAACCAAGAGGCTTAACACCTGGTTAGGCGATATAAATGTCAAAATACCCTCGTCATAATCATAGGTTTGCTGCCCGTACTTCAATTTAACTTCATGGACATTGCCCACCCGTTTGAGGGCAATGCAATAAAAATCACAAACCCATGTGGCCGGTTCAATCAGGTTTAAACTGTCAACTGATGCCAATTCGAGCACACTGATTAAGGGGTGCTCGGGTTTGGGCAGCTGTCTGAACTGCAAAAATTCGCTGATGGTTTTAAACCGCTTCATGGGGTTCGTTTTCTTGTCTTATCTCAAGAACAATTTTGCCACGCACGTGTTTGGTTTCGCTTTGGCGATGGGCATCTGCCACTTGTTGCAACGGGTATACCTTGCTCACCACCGCTCTTACTTTACCCTCGTTGATCAGCCTGGTAGTGCCGCTCAGGGATGACGTATAGGTTATACTACCTCCACCAACCAGGGTTCCGGTGGCGTTCTTTTGGGCGAGTGCATTCAGAAAATCGTCCGTAAGTGGTTGATCCAGATGGGTACAGACATAGATGCCTCCCTCCTTTATAACGTCCACCGACCTCAACCGGATACTCTCATCGCGAACAGGCGACGCGTTGAAGACGACGTCTATATCGCGTAGCAGCTCGTCAAAACGCTCGGTGTTATAATCGATCACCTCGTCGGCCCCCAACTCGTTTAAAAAATCCACATTGTGGGCAGATGCGGTTCCGATCACATAGCCACCCATTGCTTTGGCAAACTGCACCGCCAAATTGCCCACACCACCGGCTGCCCCGTGAATCAGTACCCGCTGTCCCCGTTGTACCTTACCTAACTCCACAATGCCATTCCAGGCAATAAGGGCACAGGAAGGAAGGGCCCCAGCCTCGTTAAAGGTGATCTGGTCCGGCATTAACGAAAACTGGTTTGCCTTGGCGGCAATATATTCAGCATAACTTCCATCGCCTGGGAAATTTGGGACGCCGTAGACGTTGTCCCCTTTTTTAAATTCAGTTACCTGATTACCAGTTTCCTCCACAATACCTGCGGCATCCAGACCCAGACCCAAGGGTAAGGTAAGGAAAGGCCGTATCAACTCATTTCCGCCTTCGCGGAAAATGTAATCGGCGGGGTTAACGCTGCTGGCGTACATTTTTACTAAAATCTCATCAGCGGCCGGAACGGGACGTTCTATTTCGACCAGTTTCATTACCTCGGGTCCGCCAAACTCATACACTCGAATCGCTTTCATAGTTCTGTTTTTGTTCATGCAAAGGTCTGCACGCCCGGCAAAACAGATTTAGCCGAAATACCCTTTATCTTAGCCAAAAATCAGATAAACTTCACGGCGTTAAGCCGATGCTCAACTGGTGAGGGGTTTTACAAACTCTCTCGGCCTATTACTCACGAAACGCCCGTGGCTGTTGCACAACTCTACCTGTGCACAAAATGGCTAATGGTTTGAGTTTTTGTATCTTCAACTATGCAAGGTAGAAAACGCGATAAGGAAAAACTCATCACCCATTTCCAACTTTCCAGCCGCATTCCAAAGGACAATTTCTATCGTCGGCTGAAGGGGACGCTCGACTTGACATTCCTCTATGAATGTACCAAAGACTGCTATGGCTCAACAGGCAATCCATCAATTGACCCCATAGTGTTCCGCTCCGGCGGCCCGGTTCAAGTTTATGCTCATTGGCTATCTGGAGAATATCACTTCAGACAGAAAGCTGATTGAGCATTGTTCCGTGCGCCCGCGACGGCGTACCGTTGGATATGCTGTATTTCCTGGGCTACAACATCGACGAGTCACTTCCTTGGCACTCCACCCTGAGCCGGACCCGCCAGCTTTATCCAGAAGCACTTTTTGAATTACTATTTGATAAAGTATTCAGCCTATGTGTGGCCCACAACATGACCCTCCGCGGCTGCGGTAGCTGGTCGCCGGGTAGCCATCGACTCAGCCCCTGTCAAAGCGAACGCGTCGATGGAAACACTCTTGGAAAAACAGCCCCAGCGACCTGGGCCCAAGTTACTACCCCAAGCTGAAGATCGAAATGAGTCAGTAGATTCGCCCCCGAAACTCAGCCCCCGTCAGGCAGCCTCGGTAATCACGGCTGCTGATCATCAGTTAAGGAGACTGGCTAAGCGCCAGCAGAATTTGCAAAGCCCACTACTCTGGGGGCTGGTAACGAAAAGGCAAAGCTACTGAGCAACCGCAACGGCGGACCGTAAAACCCATTACAGCCCTAGCGACCCCGATGCTCGCATTTCTATCAAGCCGGGTAAAGCCCGCAAACTCAACTACAATTGCAGTCTAGCAGTTGATACGGCCGAAGGCGTCATTAGTCATGTGCAGGCCGATTTTGCCGATGGTCGAGACAGCCTGTGCTTGCCTGATATTACGCTGAAACTTCAGAAACGATTGGGCGCCAATGAACTGCGCTTCGAAGAGGTACTGGCTGATACGGGGTACTCCAATGGCGGTAACTACGCCTTGCTGGAGGGGTGGAAAATTACGGACGGTCCGCCGTTGCGGATGGATACCTGTTTTTGGCAAGTACAAGCCACAGATCGAAGGCTTTCCTTGTGAACCCAAAGAAGATCTCTTTACCTGCTCACAGGGGAAGCGTTTGCCTTTTAAGACGTTCGACAAAAACGCGGACGGAGGCTTATCGAAGGTGTATCGAGCAGCTTACCAAGACTGCCAACAGTGTCCCCTCAAACCCACATGTGTTCCTAACAGCCAATGCCGCCAGATTATTCGTTCGGCCTATGATCCACCCTATCGACGAGCTCTGGAGCACCAGCAAAGTCGGCGAGGCAAACGCATGAAGCGGTTACGATGTGCGACGATAGAACCAGCCTTAGGCAGTTTGGTCGACTACTATGGGTTACGAAAGATAAATGTACGCGGCAAAGCTGGGGCTCATAAAGTGATGCTGATGGCGGCTATCGCCTTCAACCTGAAGAAGTATATGAAATTTACCACCAAGTCCACTCTGGGCCAGGCCATAGCCCTAAAGGTGGAATGGTCATTGTCTTCTCAAGACACTTTTCTGGGCGTTGGCGTGCTTTTTCTCAACTAAGAAGGCAGACGATGCTAGAAAATCTTATTCGCCAGTTCAGACGCTGAACAATCAATGTATAAAGCGGAGTTGTGCAACAGCCACGGGCGTTTACTTGAACGTCTCGTTTTAAGTACGATCAACGACTATCCGTTGCGTATGTCCCAGCAAAAGCGAGAAGCGGCACCGCTCATCTGCGACACAACCGCAGGGGCCATCGTGGCGCGGCTGTGCCACGGTGGCCGCCTTTTCAGAAAATTGGCCCAACTTAACAGGAAGCCAAGACACGGAACGCTGCTCTCGGTTCGTTCGATGGTGTTGAGCATTCGCCGAGACGGTGGGCTAGTCTATCGGAATGTTTAAGCTTGTCGTTTTGTCACGACAACCTATTCGTGCCCGTTTAGTACTACCACCACTTTTTCCCGTAATTTTGGGCTGAAACCCTACTCCGTTACTATTTTTTATGATCGGTTCGCTACGCTGCGCGATTATCGAAGATGAGCCTTTAGCTCAACAACTACTCGAGAAATATGTCCGGCGTGTTCCCTCGCTTGATCTTGTGGCTACCTTCGACGATGCCATTACGGCGTTCGAGCAACTGCCCGCCATGCAGCCCGAGGTTATTTTCCTGGATATCAACATGCCCGAAATGACGGGGCTGGAGTTTTTACAGGCTTACCCTTTGCCCCATCCCCTCGTGGTGATGACAACGGCTAATCCCCATCATGCCCTGGAAGGGTTTGAGCTGGGCGTCGTTGATTACCTGCTCAAACCCATTGCCTTCGACCGCTTTCTCAAAGCCATCGGTCGGGTCAAGGAACGGATGCCTAAAACGGCTCCGGCCCCGGTAGCCAACAATCCGTTGTCTGATGAAGCCAGAACACGTTCTAACGCTGGGTCGATAGCCATTGACTCACCGACAGCCGACTTTATCTACCTCAAGACCGACAAGAAACTCGAGCAGATTCACCTCAATGAGCTGGTCTACGCCGAAGCCCTGGGCGATTATATCAAGGTCTTTCTGCCGGATCGGTTCGTGGTCACCCATTTAACAATGACCAAACTAGCCGAAACCCTGCCCCCGGACCGCTTTCTGCGGATCAACCGGTCGTTCATCATCCAGCTCCGCCACGTAAAAGTCCTGGAGGGTAACTCGGTGCTGTTGTCGACCGGTGACAATCTGGTGATTGGACCCAGCTACCGCGATGCCGTTAAAGAGCGCATCCGGCGGGAACAGATCGGCTAACAACCAGCGACTAGCGCATCCGGCTCTTTTCATCGTCGTTACCTAACGTCCCTTGCCGGGCCGTTTTGACGGTCTTCTTGCCGAAATTATAGCTGAACGATACTTTAACGCGCTGGCTGTCATTGTAGCTCCGCATGGTGAAGTTCACCTGCCCGTAGGCCGATTCCAGCCGGCTGGTCATGGTCCGGAACACATCGCTTACCTCGATCCGGAGGTTCGCCTGTTTGGCCAGCAGGGATTTCGTTACGCTCATCGATACGCCCCCAAATCCTTTCTGGGTGAACAGCCCCGACCGGGCGGGCGACATGTAGTGTGCCGTCAGTTCGTATTTCCAGTCGCGGGGCAGGGAGATAATGTTCGAGGACGTAGCCATCACCCACAGGCCGGTTGATTGGTAGCGGCTCAGTTCGTTAACGGGGCTACTGGTGTAATTGCCCATGCCCATCAGCGTGGTATTCGTCTGCCAGCTTTTCGTTACGTTTTTGGCGTAGGTTGCTCCCACGTAAAAGTCGTTGCCGTTCCGCAGGTTGTCCATCACCTGGGTGTACACGAACGTAGCCGGATCAGCCCGTAACACGGTGGTCATCTGATCGCGGATGTACGAATAGTTCGCGAACAGGTTCAGGCTGCCAAGCGAATAAAACGCGTCCAGCGTATGGGCAAACGATGGGCGAATCAGCGGGTTTCCTTCGATGATCGTGTAGGGGTCGATCAGGTTGCGGTAGGGAACCAGGCTGCCCAGGCTGGGACGGCTTACTTTCCGGCTGACCGTAACACCCCACGAGCGTCCGTTCGGCAAGCTTCGGTTCAGACCCATGCTTGGAAAGAGTCCGGCGTAACTACGGGCCAGCGCCGATTGAGTCAGGTGCTGCTCGGTACGTTCTACCCGTAAGCCACCCTGCCACGACCAGCCTTTACCAAACGAGCGGCTCAGGTTCGAGTAAGCGGCATAGGTATGCTCCTGGTAGAGCCCCGACTGGCTAAACGCCGGATCGAACTGGTACTGACCGTTGACAAAATTATCCTGCTGAAGCGTGTTGTCAGTCTGGATGAACACATACTTCGTGCCTACGTCCAATCGCCACTTGCTGCCCAGTACGGGGGTACCATAATCCAGCTGACCAATCAGGTTTCGTTGCTGATTCGGGTTCAGGATACGGAGCTGAGTCACCGGGCCGTTTGCTGTCTCATCTAACCCAATTCGCTGATAGCTAATGAATTGTGACGCGTCTTTATCGACCATCGACTCGGTCACGAGGACGGTCAGCTCTTTGTTCTTATTCGGACCGAACGTTGCTTTGTAGCTTAGGTTCATGTCGTACACGCCAGCCTGATCCAGCCCCCTGTTCTCGGTGCGGATGGTCGAGTCAGCCAATGGCGCAACCATCGATCGGGTACGGGTATCCGTATTTTTGTTGTCCCGGCGCCAGTTGCCGTTCAGGCGCAGGCTCAGTACGTGCTGGGGATCGAAGGCATAATCGAGGCTCAGGTTGGTCGCCAGCGAGCGGTAGGTATTCAGGGTAAGCAACCGGTTTTGCTGCGTAGCACCGGGGAAGGTTCGGTTCAGGTCCTGTGTCGAATACGACGTGGAAGGAAGGGTTGCATTCAGGCTACCGAATACCGTCCACTTACCCTGCCGATACGTCAGTGATCCGTTGGCCGACGAGCGGCTGTACTGGCCCTGCGAGTAGCTCAGCGTCGAGCGGCCATTGATACCCTGCTCACGGCTCTTTTTGGTGATGATGTTGATCACCCCGTCCACGGTGGCGTCGTAGCGGGCCGATGGGTTGGTGATGACTTCGATCCGGAGAATATCTTCCGCCGAGAACGTTTGCAGAAAGCTGGCCAGACTGCCCTGCCCCATCTGCCGCCCATCGACCAGCAACAGGACGTTGGATTTGTTGCCGATGCTGATCGTTCCGCCGTCGTAGCGAACGCGGGGGATGTAACGAAGCAGATCTTCCGCTTTATTGCCCCGCGTAATAACGCTGCCTTCTACGTTAAGAACGAGCCGGTCGGCCTGCTGGCTAACCAGTGATGGCTGCGCCTTTACGGTGACTTCGGTTAAGTTTTTGGCACTGGCGTCGACGGTCAACACGCCCAGATCAACGGCTGGCGTCTCGGCCGTTAAGGTGATCAAGGACGAGTAGCGGTCGCTGTAGCCAACCGCGCTGATCCGGGTGCGGTAGGTCCCCGACGCGAGTTTGTCCATCCTGAAACGCCCGTCCTCGCCGGTAATCGCTCCTTTAACGATTGACGAGTCAGCCGATCGCAGCAAGGCTACGCTGGCGTACAGCATGGGTTGATTGGCGGTATCGGTAACCCGGCCCGTTAGCTGGTGCTGGGCGATCGCTGGTAGTGAGACGAGAAGAAAAAAGAAGGCAAGACGGGCGTTCATGGGATGATTTGCGTTGCGTGATTGATGATGCAAACCTAGCCCTGCCCCGTCGGTAGCCCCAGTTAATTCGGTGAACCCGCCGTTGTTTTCGACCAAGTCTCTCCGCTCCTATTCATCGAAAAAATGGGCACTTTGGTCGAAAAATGGGTCATCAATCAGAGAAACACACGAAGTTTGACGGATGAAACTGTCCCTGGTTCAATTCCCCTTTCTCACCGGCTCAGCCCGTCGGCTACTGGCGCACGCCATTGTTATCCTTGCCTTATATGTATTGGTGAGCGCCGATGGACTAACGGTAAGCTTAAGTTACCGCTACGGTGATACCGGGCAGTGGTTCACGTACGGGCAGTTTCTTGTGCAGCTGGGTATTTACTATGGCTGGGGCTACTGGCTTTTCCCCCGTTTTCTGTATCGATTCAGGCCGCTTCCCTTGCTGGCCCTTATTCTCCTGACGTACACGGGCGTTTATCTGGCCAACTACGCTGGCTTTAGCTGGCTTCATCAGACCGTCGGCTTTCCCGACCATGGCCTGCTGGCGGTACCCCGCGCCAACGTCTGGTCGGATCTATCGCTTATGTGGCACCGCATGGAACAGCATGGACCGCTGGGCCTTTTCACCAACGTTTCCTTATTCGGCTGGAATTTTCTGCTGTCGTTTACCTATCCAGCGCTGCTGCTGGCCTTTAAAGCGCTGTACGACAACATGACCTCCCAGATCAGCAACGCGCAACTCAAACAGCAAAATATGCAGCTCGAACTGGGCTACCTGAAAAGCCAGATTAACCCGCATTTTTTGTTTAACGTGCTCAATAGCGTGTACGCCCTGACGGAAGAGGATTGCCCCCCAGCGGCCCAACTAGTCCATCAGTTGTCCGGCCTGATGCAATATACCCTGTACGAAACCGCCGAACCCACCGTGCCGCTGCAAAAGGAACTTCAGTTTATCCGGGATTATATCGCCCTGGAAAAGACCCGGACGGGCAAACGCGTTGATCTCCAGATATGCCTTCCCGAAACCGTCGACGACAGCGTTCACATTGTGCCTTTCCTGCTGATTCCTTTCGTGGAGAACGCCTTCAAGCACGGCGTTCAACGGAGTGCGCGTAAATCCTGGATCAAGCTAGCGGTCGTGGTCGATAACGCGGGCCTGCGATTAACCATCAGCAACAGCAAACCCGTTGCGCCAGAAGCCAGCATTGGCGGGTTGGGGCTGGTCAACGTCCGGAAGCGGCTGGCTTTACTGTACCCCGGTCATGTTCTTCAGGTAGTAAACGAGCCGGACTGCTACCAGGTCGATCTGGCTCTCCCGTTTGACGCCGTTAGGTAAGCCAACGAGCTGGAAACGATGGGTTATCGATCAGCTGGCTGCTACGTTCTAGCTCAACGTACTGTTCACCTGGGAAGTGACGGAGGCCCTCCCACTAGCGGGCTCTGACGCATTTTGTGAGGCTTGCCTTCAAAAATCTCGTTCCGGTAGCTTAGTAGCCCTACTTACTTCCACTACGACAACGTACGTAAGAGCCCGTTTGTGGCAAGGGGTCAACTATCGCGCCAAAGTTCCTGTGTGAGACAACTCAACCTTCATTTATCTGCTTCGAGAAATGGGGCGTTTGATTGGACGGCATATTTTACTACTTGTCAACTAGTGTACGTAGCGTACGGGCAAACCAAGCTGACCTATTCCGTCCCGTCAACCGGGTCGTTTTGGCAATAGCAAGATGTGTGTTGATCCGGACAAAAACCGCCTGCGCAGGGCGGGGAATAGCCCGTCGGTGTTGCGCTATCGAGTCTACTTCTGCCAGAGTCGATCCAGGTTTTATCCAAGCCAACAACGACACTTAACCGATCCCTAGCTCCGGCGTTTATTCGCTAAGGTAGGACCAAAATGGTTCTTCGGTGGGTGTTTCGGTTAGTGGTTGCAGTATCGAGTAACTCATCGAGCTTAGCAGTACCCAGTCCTGCTAAAACGAATGGGTTGATGTGTTGTACTTTTCATGAAGCACTTACCAAATAAATCACTGGGTGGGTGAAATCTGCCTATATGTCATAGGGCATTGACTTAAACTTGCCCTCGCATTGGACACTATGCCCTATCCCCGACAATGATACCCGGTATTGACTCCCTTTTATAACCAACTGATCTCTTTACGACGTATTCTTTACCTTCTTCTACCCGCTACACCCAATTCTCCCATGCCACCCTCTGAGGTGCGAATGGCGGCTTCAATTCCCGAACTCCTGTCTTTGATTCACGCATAATACCTACTCTATTTTCTTATCGCTATACTTATTAACTCTACTTGTTTGTCTACTTGGGCCCTTGATCGGGCTCACTGGCTTACCCGGCGGCTGTGGTCGGGGGGATACGTTGTTCTCATGGTACTAGTGCTGGGTGGCTTCGGCCCCGCCCAGGCCCAGACCGGCACCACCGTGGCGGGGGGAAATGGACAAGGGCCAGCCGTTAATCAACTGAATTTTCCCAGCGGGATATTTGTGGATGGGGTGGGTACTGTGTATGTGGCTGATACAGGTAACGACGTCAATTCTCAGGAGGCAGTTGGTAAAGCAGCTCAGGAGGTTTTTCCCAGTCTTGAGCCAGGTTGGGTCGACACGTACCAGCAGTCCCTAGATAGTGGGCAGACCATTCGCGTTGAGCAGTTCGTTCCGGGGCTGGACCGATGGTTCGAAGTGACGGCCTTCTTTGATGGCAATGACCAGTTTGTGGCTCATTACGAAGACATCACGGCCCGCAGACAGACTCAAAAATCCCAGCAACACAGCACCCGCCTACAACTAGCCCTGGATGTTGCCCAACTGGGCACCCAGAGATGGAACCTGCTCACCAATGAGGGCTACCTCGATAGTCGGGGAGCTGAGTTAATCGGTAAGGCCACCGGTTATCAACCCAACGTAGCCCAGGCCCAGATCGCCAGCATCCATCCCGACCAAAGCGTCCACCATATTCGCTCCCGGTTCTATGTGGTAGCCGATCTGACAGGACGCCCCGTGAAACTGATGAGGACAAACCTGGACGTAACAGCTGAATATGAGCTGACGACAGCACTACGCCAAAGCCAGGAGAAGCAAGCATTTTGCTAGCCCTGAGTAATGCGCTACACGCCCCGGCGAATCCAATCGGGATTGAAACGATCGCTGTCCGGTTGCTGGAGGAATACCTGGGTATCACCCAGATTCAGTTTGGCCAAATGATCGGGCAAGAGGTGATCATTCACCGGGCTATGGCAGCCATCAGCCACTCAGAAAAGATCCGTTTCGCTCCATGACCTTGGATGTAGAATCGCCAGTGCCCAACCAAGCTGGTCAGGTGCAGGTAGTTGCCGATGTGGCCATGGATCCCATCCATACACTGTCCGAAAGGGAGACGCGGCAAGCCGCTCAGATTGGAGCCTATATAAACGTTCTGCTGGTTAAGCAACAGCAGTGGGTCATCACCTTGAGGGTGCATAGTATCCAGGCACGCTCCTGGACTTCGTCTGAGGTTGAACTGGTTTAGGAGCACCTGGGCGTCTCTGGAACGGGCCCGCACCCAGAAAGCCCTGAACCAAAGCGAGGAGCGGCTTCAGCAATTGTCGGCGTATTTGGAAAGTCAGGTGCAACAGCGCACGGGGGAGTTGGCGGCTGCTAACCACAAATTGGCGATCAATAACCAGGCTTTAGCAGAAGCCAATGACCTGCTGGTTCGCTCGAATGCGAATCTACAAACCTTTGCCTACATCGCCAGCCACGATTTGCAAGAGCCCCTGCGCAAAATTCCACAGTTCGGCGACCTCTTAAAAACGCGTTCCATGGACTCAACCAGCGAGGCATTCGTGTATCTGGAGCGGATGCAGACGGCGGCCTCTCGGATGTCGACGCTGATTCGAGACCTGCTGAATTACTTCCCGTATTTCCACCTAACGGGACGAGAGTGTCCCCTTTTCACTCCAGACCATTGTCGCCACATCGTCTCTGTCTATCGATAAATCATAGCCGTGAAACAAAACGCTTTCTTCATCACTAGTATCTGTTAGTATAATAGCCTATCGTATTCCCCTACCCAATTAACTCGGATAAGGTAAACCGTGATTAAAACAACGCAGTCTTTTTCATCTATCTTATCCTATGCGTAGTAAATAAGTGAACATCGAGGCCGACTTGAGAAAGACAGTACTTCGTTAATATTGCGTCTGTCATGTCGAGTGATCGATTAAAACAGACAATGGTTAACTTGTTCTAATTCAAATAATTATCTTAAATTTTGGAATTGCCAGTGTCATAAAGCGAAAAATGATTTGCTTTTTTGTTATCGTGTATACTATATTTACGACAACAAAAAAGCAAATCATGAGACAACTAACCTTTGCGTCATTGCAAGTCAACGATCTGGAAGCATCAACAGAGTTCTATCAACAAAAATTAGGCTTTAACGTGGCCGACCTCAGCCCACAAGCCTGCGTATTTACCTACAATCAAGGGCAAGCCAGTTTCGCTATTCGCACCCCGCTTGAACCACTGGAAGGACGAGAGTTGGGGATTGGCGTAGCCATCTGGTTTGCGGTTGACAAAAATGTAGATGAATTGAAAGCCGAGTTCATGGCTAACGGGGTAACCACCGCCGGTCCAGTTATCCAAACCCCTTTCGGCAGAGCATTCCATGTCAAAGACATTGACGGCTATAAGCTCACGTTTTTAGAGACTAACTGAATTAAATTACTCACTGTTAGCCAGTTGGATCGTACGAACAACAAACTATTAATTACTGGAGCCACTGGCGACAGTAGTCAGTCTGCTGAAACAAAAAGTAGCCATTGAAAACTTGGCCGTTTTGGTGCGGGAAGAAAAAAAATGTATTGGCAGAACAGTATAAGCACGAAGGAATTGCCGTGAAGATAGGCGAGCCAACCCAGCCAGCTTGCTGAACGCTTTTCAGGGCATTGACGTGTTGACGATGATCAACGGCTTCGACTTCATCGAAACGTAGTGGAAGCTGCTCAACGGGCCCATGTCAGGCACATCATCTATACGAGTTCCGTATGGCGAAACGAAACCGATTCCCCCCTTGGCAACGCCAGTTGGTTCGCATCGACAAACGGAAGACAGCATCAAAGCATCTGGCATTACCTACACGCTATTGAAGCATAATTTATACGCCGAAGTCATCCCAATGCTGATCGGTGACAGGGATCAACTCCTGAAAACAAAAATGATTTATTTGCCCACGGCCGATGGATCGGTTTCATTTGCCCCTAAAGACGATTTGGCCGAAGTCATGATTCTGCTCAATCGTCAGCGATACAAAAACCGAACATTAGCGTTTTAGGGCCGTGAACAACTAACTTTTGCCGCCCTTGCGGAACGACTTGGGGCGATTGTCAACGAACCGATTCCGTACATTTCGCCGGATGCGGCTATCTTTGAAAACCAAATGAATCGGGTTTGTTTGCCCCATCCGGTTGTTGACATACTGAAGACCTTTCGTGTGGCTATTGCCCAAGGCGAGTTCGAGCAGCGTGTTGGGTAGACTGCAAAAAGATGGCCTTGCATCGCCTAAAACCTTAGCTTACAGTACTTAACTAGTAAGTTGTCTGAATTGATCAGCGTGTTGATGGCACCGATTTATCCGCTCTAAATGACTGTCATTAGCAATTGCTATATACACTACTCTGTTTAACGATCCCTATGGCCCACGATATTGAGTTCCATTTTAAAAGTACTGCCGATAGCCCCGGGTATCTGCTTGGTCAGTTGACCATGCTTTGGCAACGCAAGCAGAAGCGGGTACTTGACCCCCTGGATTTGACCCAAACCCAATTGGTGTTACTGGCGGCCCTGGGCTGGCTCTCCCGCACCAGCGACGCGGTGACCCAGGTTGACATTGCCAACCAGAGCAACGCGGACCGGATGATGGTGTCCAAAGTTTTACGCACGCTGGAAGAGAAAGGGTTTATCAGTCGACAAGAGCACCCCACCGACACCCGAGCCAAAATCATTACGCTGACGGATAGCGGTGCGGCCGTTCTGCAGGAAGCGCTGAAAGCGGTCGAAGAGGCCGACATCGCTTTTTTTTCGCTGTCGGAAGCGGCACTCACCGGTTTCAACCAAACCATGGTATCGCTGATCAATCAAAACAAGAATGCCTGACCGTAGGCAAAGCAGCCCGCTCACCAATCGCTTCTCCTTGAGACAAAAGAACTTTACCTGTCCCTAAATGAGCGTTTACAGGTAGACAAGAAACCGAAGATGGCTCTCGGGAATCCCTCCGCTGCGTTTATCGAAGCCAACAACCAGCGGGTAAAGTTACTGTAAACCCAACACTAAGTTACTTTCTACTAGCGCAACGACAAACCGTTTCATTAACTGACGGACAGGTATCGTCCATTTGATTCGTGCACTTTTGGCAACAACAAAAGTAATTTAGACTACGTCGGATGAAATCGTAGTATCGAATTTTGTCTCATCGAAATAAGCGCAGTATCCACTGGATAAAACCAGTACGGCCACAGCTAAATTTATCAGCACAGTGACAACGATGAAAGCAATCAGAATTGACCAGTATGGCGATGAGCGCGTCCTTCAAGTGGTTGAGGTAGCCAAGCCCGAACCCGCCAGCGACCAGGTATTGATCAAGGTTTATGCAGCTGGCGTGAATCCGTTAGATTGGAAAATTCGCGACGGGGCAGGAGCGCGCTTTGGCATGAGTCTACCTATTTTCCTGGGCAGCGAAATTGCGGGCGTAGTGGAAAAGGTAGGCCAGGAAGTTATCGGTCTGAGCGTAGGCGATGAAGTTTATGGCATGGTCAAAGCAGGCGGATACGCCGAATACGCGCTGGCAAACGCTAACGAGGTAGCGCCGAAACCGGCCACCATTGACTTCCTCCACGCGGTCGCCGTTCCCCTGGCCGGGCTCACCGCCTGGCAAGCCATGTTTAATGAAGGAAAACTTGGGGCGGGACAGAAAATCCTGATCACTGCTGCTGCCGGCGGGGTGGGCTCGCTGGCCGTCCAATTGGCCAAAGCAAAAGGGGCTATTGTAACCGGCATGGCTTCGGGTGAGAATGAAACATTCGTGCGGGCATTAGGAGCCGACGTGTTTGTCGATTACACCAAACAACCCTTTGACGAGGTGGTTACGAACATGGATGTGGTGTTCGATGCGGTCGGTGGAGACACGTTCGAGCGCGCTTTTAAGTGCCTCAAAAAGAAAGGAATTATTGTCACATCCGTTGCTTTTCCAGCCGCTGGGCAAGGCGAAGCCTATGACGTTCGTGTCGCGCGCGTACTGTGTAAACCAGACCGAGATGAGCTTGACCAGATCAGTCAACTCGTGCTAGACGGCAAGCTTCAACCCCACGTGTCGCACATTTTCCCGCTCGAGCAGGTAGGTATGGCCCACCAGCTGTCTAAACAAGGACGCACCAGAGGAAAAATTATCCTGCAACTCAGTGCCCGCTACTAGACTACCAGCTACCTCAACTAGCGTTGACTAAACCAAGGGCCGTACTCAACCGATAAGCTTAGTACGGCCCACAGGCACTCCCCCGAATTATTTCACATACGCATTCCCTGATTAATTTACTATGGCTATTCTTCAACGCATCAGAACCATCAGTGAATTTCACCAACTGCGAGGTCTGCCCCCACCGGAACACCCACTTATCAGCATCGTTGATTTCAAAGCTGTTCAGCGGTCGCCGGACATGAACCAAGTCAATTGGGTGCTGGATTTTTACCAGATTTCCCTCAAACGGGGCGTGGGTGCCAAGCTTAAATACGGCCAGCAATCCTATGACTTTGACGAAGGTGTCCTGTTTTTTATTGCCCCTGGCCAGGTATTCCGAATTGAAGTCGATGTAGCCCCTACAAGTCCGCGTTCGGGCTGGATGCTGCTGATCCATCCCGACTTTTTATGGAATAGCCCACTAGCTAAAACCATCCGGAAATACGACTACTTTGATTATTCGGTCAACGAAGCCCTATTTTTGTCTAGTAAGGAAGAGACCATACTCAATAGTATACTTGAGACCATTCAGCTAGAGTATCAGGCCCGCATTGACAAGTTTAGTCAGGGTATTATCCACTCCCAGATTGAAACGCTATTAGGGTACGGCGAGCGGTTTTACCATCGTCAGTTCATTACCCGCCAGATCACCAATCACGCGCTTCTGGACCGATTGAATGGGGTGTTGACGAATTACCTGAGTAATCAGCAGGGACTTCGAACCGGGTTACCCACGGTTGATTATTTAGCGGAAGCGCTGGATGTTTCCCCCCGGTATTTGAGCAGCCTACTCAAAGTACTGACCGGACAAACGGCCCAGCAGCACATCCACGACAGACAAATTGGTTGGGCCAAAGAGCAGTTATCCACGACGGAACGATCGGTTGGCGAAATTGCCTATGATTTAGGCTTTGAGCATCCCCAATCGTTCAGTAAATTTTTTAAAGCCAAGACCAATCTGTCACCGGTAGCCTTCCGGCAATCATTCACCGACAATTGATGGAGAATGCTGCCGTAATTAGTGAAGATGACTCAACCGGCCCCTGTCTAAACTTTTCCCCGTTTTGTTACCATCGGTAGGAGTCAATTTATGGTTTGTCGGCTAGTTTATAAAAAGCCAGTCAAGTAGGGGTGAGTCAATAGTTTTAGTGATCTGTTTAGATAAACTTGACTTTACTGATCTATCAAAACGGATTTATTTGCGGACTATGGAGGCTTTAGAGTCGTTAAAAGGAACTGAATTCTGGCCTGACAAAAAGCTGTGGACCGATTCGATCTTATTCTTTGAAACATCGGATGCCAGATCATAGCCCGACTATTTTCGGTGGTGGTTGCGCAATTATGCGGAACAAGGCATTTTGAAGACAGCCAGTGGACTTATTCTGGGAAGGCCTGATAACAACGACTATGTCAACGAGTATACTGAGGAATTGCTAAAGGTGTTACGCGAAGAGAATTTGACGGATATGCCTGTAATCACGGAAATGGACTTTGGCCACACCTGCCCCGTTTTCACCATTCCTTACGGATCAATGGCCCAAATTGATTGCACTACCCGTACATTTAGTCTGTTAGAACGTGGTGTTTACGATTAGAGCGTCGACACGTTGAAGGGCATCTGCTATGAGATTACACCGCATTTGTTAACCGCAACCTAATGGACTAAAGCCTCTTTGCTGAGACGACTATAGCTTTATGTACTGAATCCGCAAACGAGCGTTTAGAGAAACGCGAAAACCCTGTCCGTTTTTGCACGGGCATTTGTCCGCTTCTGGACATATTATCACCGACAGTAGACGCATAGTAGCCCGTTCAAGCTAATTGAGCCATTTTTGAAAATTTGGTCAGGTATTTGTACGGCAAAAGCTATACTAATGATACAAACACCCACTGACCGACACTTTTGGTTATGAAACGAGTCTTTTTGGGAGAATTGGAGGAAGTTGTCTTGCTGACGGTGGCCGCACTACAGGAGTCTGCCTACTGTGCTTCGATCACCCAAACGATTGACCAGCAAATGGGCCGAAGCATCAGCTTTCCTACGGTCCACACTACGTTACAACGGTTGGAAGAAAAAGGATTTGTCGCTTCGCAGATGGGCGGGGCGACCGCCGAGCGGGGTGGTCGCCAAAAGCGCCTGTTCACCGTCACCGCGGCTGGCCAGCGGGCCTTGATCGAGTGTCGACAGGTTCGGGCCCAGCTATGGGATCAGATTCCAACCCCAATCCTACAGCTATGGGGCGTTTAACCAACCATAAGAGAGGCCATTCAAAACCGCTGGAGAACCGACCATCGGCCCGGCGACCCCCACGCTGGGCTAGCTGGTTATTGAACCAATTCAGCCCGCCCGGATCAGCGGATGAGCTACAGGGGGACCTGCTTGAAATGTACGCCTACTGGCTGAAAACCAGTGGTGTACGGGCCGCTCGTTGGCGGTATGGGTTAGCGGTCGTCCGACTGATTCGGCCCTTCACCAGCTCCGTGATCAAACGATCGCGTACCTATCCTCAACAGCCAGCCCAACCATCGGAAGGCCGCTGGGTCGACGTTCGCATTACCGCTAGTTTACAACCAGTTATGATTCGCAACTACGTCAAAATCGCCTGGCGAACGGTGGCCAGAAATAAAGTCTATTCGGCCATCAACATGGGCGGACTTGCCCTGGGTATGGCCGTAGCTATCTTTACGGGCCTGTGGATTCGGGATGAACTTACATTCGATCGGTCGTTCGCCCACCATGACCGACTGGGGCAGGTTATCATGTACCAGACCTTCAGCGGACAACGCGAACCCCAGGATGGTCTGCCGCTGGGTCTGGCTGACGCTCTCAGGGCAGACTATCCTGACCTGAAAGAAGTGGCAGCCTCCTCGTGGGATGATGAGCGTATTTTAGCGTACGGCGACCAGAAAATCGCACGGCACGGAAATGCCGTTGAGCCTCAGTTTACGCGCATGTTTTCCCTGAAAATGCGTCAGGGTGTGCAGGACGGCCTACAGAACGTTCGATCCATCATGTTGTCGGCCTCTACCGCAACGGCGCTGTTTGGCCAGGTCAACCCCGTTGGTAAGCTGGTTCGGATTGATGGTAAAAATGACCTGGTAGTAACTGGGGTGTATGAAGACCTGCCCGCCAATACGTCTTTCTACACGCAGTTCAAGCAGTTGCAATTCCTGACACCACTGGCCTATTACGCCACAGAAAACGAGTGGGTTGGAGCGAGCCGAACGGATTGGGCTAATAACGCCTGGCTTATTTTTGTTCAACTGCACGATAAAGCCCGTTTCGACGCGGTCTCATCGAAGATCAAGCGGGTGGTGGCCAACCGACGAGGGGTTGATGGCAAGCCTTTCCAGCCGGAGCTTACCCTGATGCCTATGAGCGACTGGCACCTTCGATCGCTGTTCGATCAGGCAGGGGGGCAGATTCAGTTGGTATGGCTGTTTGGACTCATCGGTGGGTTCGTATTGGTGCTGGCCTGTATTAATTTTGTCAACCTCAGCACCGCCCGCGCCGGGAAACGAGCCAAAGAGGTCGGTATCCGCAAAGCTGTCGGCAGTCAGCGCGGGCAGCTGGCGGGTCAATTTCTGACGGAGTCGCTGCTGATGGTCGTGCTGGCGTTCGGGTTGAGTTTGCTGGTGGTATGGGCGTCGCTGCCGTGGTTCAATACGCTGGCCGACAAGTCCGTTCGGCTGCCCTGGAATGCGGGTTGGTTCTGGTTGATTTGTTTACTGTTCATGGGCGGCACGACTCTGCTGGCGGGCAGTTATCCCGCTTTCGTTCTGTCGTCTTTTCAGCCGGTTCGGGTGCTAAAAGGTCGCCTGAGCTTACCCAAGACCCGCTGGGTGATATCCCCGCGCAAGGGGCTGGTCGTGGTGCAGTTTACGGTGTCAGTGGCGCTCATGATCGGCACGCTGGTGGTCTATCGACAGATTCAGTTTGCCAACAACCGCCCCATCGGGTATAACCGGTCGGGCTTGATCGATCTGGCCATGAACACTCCCGAACTTTACCATAACTACAATCGGCTACGGGCTGAACTGCTGGCGACCGGGGCGGTGCTAAACATGGCGGAGTCACTGAGTCCTCTCACCGCCGTTTGGTCGAACACCTACATGTACGAATGGCCGGATAAAGCACCGACTAAAAAACCGATCATTGGGCGGGTGGGCGTCACCCACGACTTCGGTAAAACCGTGGGGTTTCAGGTAGTATCCGGGCGCGACTTTTCCCGTACCTATCGTTCGGATTCCAACGGTGTTATTTTGAACGAGTCAGCGGTGAAAGTGATGGGCCTGAGCAAGCCTATCGGTGCGCTCATCCGGGAGCAGGGGCAACCACCCCGGCATGTGGTGGGCGTTGTGAAAGACCTGCTGATGCAATCGCCCTACAACCCCGTGATGCCTACCGTATTTCAGTTAAGCTATACGATGGTGAGTACGATTACCTTCCGGCTTAATCCCACCGTAGCCACTGCCGATGCGCTAAAACAGGTGACGGCCGTTTTCAATCAACTGAATCCCAATGCCCCCTTCGACTACCGCTTTGTGGACGATACATTTGCCCAGAAGTTCAAGACCGAAGCTCGTATCGGCCGTCTGGCTTTGGTGCTGGCTATTCTGGCTATTTTTATCTCCTGCTTAGGGTTATTCGGGCTGGCTTCCTTCACCGCTGAGCAGCGTACCAAAGAAATTGGCGTGCGCAAAGTGTTGGGAGCCAGCGCGCTGCATCTGTGGGGGTTACTCTCCAGAGAGTTTGTTATACTGGTCACTATCGCATTTTTCGTGGCCACGCCGATTGCGTATTACGTTCTCTCTAACTGGCTTCAGCAGTACAGCTATCGCACAGCAATCTCCTGGTGGATTTTTGCGGTGTCGGGTGGGGGCGCGTTGGTAATTACCCTGCTAACGGTCAGTTCTCAGAGTGTAAAGGCCGTCTTGACGAACCCGGTCAAGAGCCTGCGCTCGGAATAAGCGGCTGTTTTGCTCTACTTCATACTTTGTTGGGGATATGGTCAATGACTTAACAGCATCAATTTAGCGTTGCTGTCCTGATCCGACGGGTCTAATTCCAGAGCCGTTTGGTAAGCCATAATCGCTTTACGTCGATTACCCTGCTTCTGATACAGATCTCCGTAACGAGCGTAGATAATGCTTTCTTTTGGGTACAGCTCTTTGGCCAGGGCCAGCACCTCCTCAGCAGCAGGTAAGTTGGCCGGTCGGTTACTGGTAAAATCATAGGCCAGATATGTGAGTTGATAGACATTGAGGTTCATTGCCCGATAACCTTCCATAGCCTCCTTGAAGCGCCCCAGGCGGACCAGTTCGTTAGGCAGATAAATCCCTTCCGCCAGTCGTGGCCAGGGTTTTTTGTTCCATTCCAAACGCAGTGAATCCGCTTTGCCTCGCGTGGCCCGACCAAGCGTGGCCCGACTAAAGTACGCTTTGGCGGTGTAGTCGGTCAATGCAATGGTGTCGCGGCCAACGGGTACACAAATGATATCGTTGCCGTTGTTGATGGTTTCAAGTAGCAGATCACCCGACCGCCGGATCGTTACCACCTCATCGGGGCCGCGCTGATATCGTCCGACATACGCATTCAGCAGCGAGTCGGGCAGGGATTTGGGCACGAGTGGTTGGGGTAGGAAACCCGGCCAGTCATATACCTGCGCCACGGCCCGACGAATCTCTTTACCAAGTTCGCTGGCACCGGCATTGTCGTTCATCATCACCACCACCCCGTTGCCCCCGACCACACTACCCAGCGCGTAGGCAAGGTAGCCGGCATTGGTCCCGGTATGTTCAAAATAACGACCTTGTTCAGTAGTGTTACCTTTCTGTTGCAGCAAGAAAGCGCCCAGACCAATCTCTTCGTTAATAAATCCGTCCGAAACCGGCGCTAATGGCGTCACCATTGCCTTCATCGACGCCTGACTCAGCAGTTTACCCCTACCCCGGTAGCTGTTTTGAAGATCAATGATGAGTTTGGCCAGATCGGTTGGGGTACAGTGCAAGCCAGCCGCGGCCTGTTGCGGATACAGGTATGGCATTCCCTTAAACCAGCCATTGGGCGAGTAGGCCCACGCCAACCGGGTCGCCAGCGGGGGGGGTAGCGGTTGGGCAAACGAGGCTCCCCTCATGGCAAGGGGACGAAAAATCAGTTCATCAGCGAGGCTGGCAAAGTCTTTCCCCGTCACATCCATCATGGCCAGTTGGACGACCAGATAGCCTCCACCCGAGTAATTGAACCCCTTACCCGGCTCCCCGTTGACCACCACGGGCCGACTGTCAGTGCCGGGCTTGCCGGCGAGAATAGCGGGCACCGAGGGCAATGGATTTTTGTCGGGTGTAAACCCGAAATAAGCCGATTGACTCGTGCCACCCCGGTGACTCAGCAGCATTCGAAGGGTAACGGGCGTTTGGTGGGTTTTGTCGTTCTCACCCAGTTGCCATGATTTCAGGTAAGTATTGATGGGGACATCCAGCGTAAGTTGACCCTGTTCAACGAGTTTGAGCGCTACTACTGCCGCTACAAGTTTCGAGATTGACCCCGCCGAAAACAGCGTTTTGGTCGTTACAGGTAAATGAGCCGTAGTATCGGCCAGGCCGTACGACTTTGCCCAGTCAATTTTATAGTTGCGGATCACAACGATACTAACACCGGGGACTTTATAGAGCCGCATGCGATCCTGAAGGGTCCAACCCTTCAGTCCCACCACAGGAACGTAGGGAATCAGGCTGTTCTCCACGGCTGCGATACGATCCTGAACCCGTTTGGGTGGCTGCGCGAGGATGTTACAGGCTGAAAACAAACCATAAAGGACAAGACTGAAGAGACAAAGCCGGGACGATGTAGTTGCCATGATGGACCTGATTGATTGGTCAAAATTCGCCATTTTAGGTGGCTGCGTCGTCCCGAAGTGTGATTTGGGACATCTTTACGTACTCTTTTGGGGTATAGCCGGTCGTCTCCTTAAAGACTCGATTAAATGTTGTCTTCGACGCAAAGCCTGCCTCCAGAGCGATGCCCAGAATCGTAACCCGGTCAGCATCGCCCGCAGCCATGCGTCGTTTCACTTCTTCGATCCGGTAGGCATTGATCAACTCGTTGAACGACTGATTGAACCCGTTATTGATAATACGTGACACCACGTTAGGGGACTCTCCGATGTATTTGGCCAGTGCTGCCAGTGAGAGGTCAGGATCTTTATACAAGTGCTGCTGCTGAATGGCCCACAGCACCTGGTCACGCTGATGGGGCGTTACGGGCTGCTGGGTGAGTGTTGAGGATAGTCGCTCCGTTTTGCCAAACCGGCCATAGAGCAGCCCAATCAGAGCCAATGCGTAGACAAATAGGGGCAAAACTTGATAAGTCAGGTAAAACTTGGGCCAGTTGTCGGGCAAATAGGCGTGATTGAATAGCGGTTCAATGACCGCAATCACATAAAAAATACCCAGCCCGTTTAACAGAAGTCGTAACCACCGATCAGTGGCAAACGGGCGACTTCGGTAGATCGCATAGAGCAGTAAAGCGGAGGCTCCGTAATAGTCTATGTACCGGGTAAAGGGCTTATGCACATGAATCCAGAACCAGGCCTTATTGTCGAAGGGCTGAATGGTTAGGATCAAATAAAACAATCCCTGAATCAGCACCGGCATATACCACCACCATGGCCATGAGACCGCCTGCCCTGCCCGCGCCCGCACGTAGGTATAGAGCAACGGCCCAAAACTCCACGAGTAAAACAAAGGCAGAAAATACAACCACTTGTGCGTCCAATATACGCCTGATCGCGTCAGAAAATAATCGATAACCTGAAGCGTAAGTCCGGCCATAAGCCAGGCCAGCCACTTGTTCGCGGGAGACTCAGTTCGATAAAACAGCAGGGCCGTCGTTGTCAATCCCTGCACGATGCAGAAGAGATTGAACAGGTTACTCAGGTCTAAATAAACATTCACGGGGGCGGAATCGGCTAGCAAAGTGCTTAACAAAGCTAATGATTGGACCGATTGGCCGAGGTTGCCATATGCTGATTTATCTAAAGGGCAGTGGCAACTAAACCAAGTGCACTAATGGGGTTGGTGCCAAGTCGGCTTCAGAAACCGATTGTCAGCTAGCCAATCACCATCCGCTACGGCCAGGGGTTTATCGACAGCGAACCAGTCGCGTGGGCTTGTCGAGCGAACAGGGGAGTTTTCTTCTCGGGACAGCCAACAATGAGCTGATAAGCAAAGGTCGGCACTACCAACAGTGCCGACCTTTGCTCGAATCACTTTGGCCACTCTAAAAACCACCCATTAGCTGGCAGTTATTAGTAAGTAGACAGACAAACATTAGCTGGCTTCCGGAAAATCAGCGTTGTTGCCGATGTGCGCATGCGTCTCGATTTCCGTTTTGAGATCGGTGAACTTGGCAAGGGCTTCCCGCACGGCCATTTTGCCCAGCGGCAGATGCAACGGCGGATTGTCCATGCGCACCAGATCATACATCGCTTGAGCCGCCCGTTGCGGATCGCCCGCCTGCTTCCCACTGTTTTGCTTGGATGACTCAAGCGCCTTACCAACCGTAGGCTCGTAATCCGCAATCGCCACTTTTGTATACGTTGCCGAACGGCCAGCCCAATCTGTTCGAAACCCACTAGGCTCTACGTTTGTAACATGGATGCCCAGCGGCTTCACCTGCTTGGCTAAACTCTCGCCGATGCCTTCGAGAGCAAATTTAGAACCATGATAGATTCCGGCGCTGGGAAACGTAGTCAGGCCACCGATGCTGGTCACGTTAATGATGTGCCCACTTTTACGCGCTCGTAAATGGGGCAGCACGGCTCTGATCACGCGTAGGGGACCAAACACATTACTATCGAATTGACGTTGCACCTCGGCATCGTCAATCTCTTCGATGGCACCCAGTGAGCCGTAGCCGGCATTGTTTACCACTACATCCAGGTGCCCTAACTGATCGATAGCCGCTGCTACCGCTTCTTTGACCTGCGACTCGTTGGTTACATCGACGATGAGACCGATGCCGTTTTCGCCCCATTTACGGCTAAACTCATCCGCCTGACTTTGTTTACGAAACGTGCCGGCTACCTTGTCCCCACTCTGTAAGGCTAGCTCCGCCAGGTATTTACCGAAACCCGTGCTGACGCCCGTTATAAACCAATTCTTGATCATTTGTAAATGCGTTATTTGCTTGTATGATAACTACCAGTAATCCCCCGGAAGTGTTTGCCGTTTAATGAACTGAGCGTAATGACGGACTAAATTTTGGTGGGAATGAGTGGAGCTGGCAGCAACACCTCGTATAACTGAAGAGCGAGCGTTCGGGCTTCGAACGTTGTAATCGATGGCTGTTGTACCGATAACGGCAACTCGCTTGTGCGCAAACTGCTGCTCGACTTTATCGGCTAAAGGTCACGAGCCTGATCAGGCAATTAAGTACACTCTAGCACATTATGGCTTCACTGAACGCTAAAAGGCATGGAGGTGCCGGTTCTTGACACCAGTTTCCCTAGCCAAAAATTGGCGTATTGCCATTTTTTATCGTGACCACATGCAATGGTTTGATGACCGAACTACGGCTTGGCGAACCAACATCGACGATCAGTATGTCTACGATAAAGCGCTCGAGAAAATTGATCTACAGGTCAGTTCACCAACTAGTTAAACCCAGTTTGCGTTATTAAAACGAATTGCTGTTGGCCCATTTTAGTTGACCATTAAACAACGCCTAATCGTGGGTCGGCTCAAAACTACTTCCATCAGGCTCAATACCATTGGCAGGGTGACTGCTATTACCAAAGCGTGATGTGGCGGCCATTATCTGTTCGCGCTTGCTTAAAGAAGCTTAATGTCTAGTCAACCCATCATTGACAACGGGGGTCACCTGTCAGCGGGTCAATAAGCGTCTACATGCCACGTCAACTAAATACGTAAAATTTGCGTTTCTTTACTGTGTCGTTACGACACTGACAAGTAGTTAGAAAGAATCTGAAGTGCCCATAGACTACATAAACACAACAAATTGCTATGGCAACGAAAACAAAACGTCTTGTGGACCTGGCTCAGAAGCTGATGCAGGACAAAAAGCAGTTAGAAGCCTATTACCAAAGTGGCGATGAGTCTAGAAAACCAGTCGGCATTAAGTTCGTCAAACCCTTCTCCATACCCACTAAGCGAGACTGAAACAGGCTTTGCTTTTATAACCGAACGAGGAGCTGTTTACCGCTTAGACTTCACGTCCGATTCAGCGTATCTGCCCGACACTCCTTTTGCGGATTCGGTTTATTCATTCTCTATTCTGCCAGTAACTGGCTCCTTGGACCGAAAAGATCCTCGTATCGAGCCAACAATCATTCAGGCATTACACGTGTTCTTTGCGTCCGTTCCCAAAGCGGTATTGCTTTACGTGTGTAGTACAGAGAACGATCAGGAGCGAGTCAGAAGCCGCTTATTTGGCCAATGGTTCTCCCGCCATCAGAAAGGCTTTAACAAATTCGATTTCCAGTATCCTGAGCAACGCTTATATATGTCGGCTGTCGTTCGGCGAGATCTCCCGGAGAGCTGGCGCGTCGAGTTAGCGATCTTGCAAGCCGTTGAACAGAATAAATAACTGGTCTGCACACGACCTTTTTATACGTCAAGCTCGTCGTTTCACCGGGTTGGCCCCGCTGGAGCGGGCAAAGATGCGTTGCTGGCGTATGCTAGTGGGCCGCCCATAACCAGCAATGTCCACCGGTTGAGCAACCCCACCTGTGTGCTCACTGATAACTCCTCTTTAGCCGAACCAGAAGCTAAACGTATGGCTTTACTGAAAGGCGGAGATTGATTAACAGGGGTTCCGTAGCCCATACTGATCTCGGCCAACTGAACGGTGTAAAGAGTCAAAACGCTGAACGATTATACGGATCGAGTTTAGTAAACGCGAAAAAGTCTGTTCTGCGTCATCTCCTCTCCTACCCGGCACCGTTTAGAAAGACCTCCGAATAAAATCAGGCAAGGCACTCTCTCAAAAACTGCTATGATCGGAGAACGCTTACTGAGCAATGGCCAGCGACAAAAAACCAGCCCATGATTGGCCCAGGGTGATTGAAGCGGTCAGCGAACTAACCAATAAAGCAGCGATCGTTTTCATAGATGGTAAGAGGGAAAAGTCACTAATCAACCATATAAACTACTGGTAATCAAGAAATGATTATGCGATTGCCTAATAACTATTGACATTTATTAGGTGCGTAGTTTTTCCTGTCATACAAGAGTCTACACATCAGGTAAGCCAGGTCTAGCGTCCGAAGTAGAAATTGACTGATCCCTGAAAACTTGGTTGAATCCAGTTGACCTGTGTTAATTTACCTGCTTTAGCGACCCCTTCCAGGGAGAATCGTTTCCCCAGGGTGTACTCAAGACCAAAGCCCGCGTTCAGCTTAGGACTGTAGAATGGTTTAGGGGGTTCGCTGCCCAGGTCAAGATCCCACACCCAATCCTTGAAACGACCATAGGAGAAGCCAATCTCCGAGAACCCCGACACGAAACCGCCGTTCCACAAGTAATAACGGGCAAAAAGGCCCGCTTCCTGACGTTGTGAAAAGAAATTATGCACCTCACCTTCCAGACCGATCCAGGTACGGTTGGCAACGAACTTGCCTAGTTTGGCCTGAGCCCCAACGATAGTGAGTCCACCCCCAGTTAGCCCCCCTCCTTTCTGGTGGTGCGCACTGGCCACTTTCTGCCAGTCGCTGTTCCGGTCTCCATCCTGTGCGAAACTAGTCGAGTACAGACCACAAAGCAGGATGAAGGTTAAGCGGTAGTTGTTTATCATCTGATGAGGACGGGACAGTTGATTGGTTGACGTCACCTTTGTGCTATATAGGCAAACATTATTATAACTTAGAAGCCCTTCTTCGGGATACTTTACTCGTCGTTAGACGGCTTGGTTTCGGCCTATTTCCTAACCGTGTCTGGGTGTTCCTCTTTCTTTCCAGGGACAATCAGGCTTGTTTTCAGGGCGTATAAGGGCCGGTTGATCCTGGAATAGCTTCTCGTGGTAAGAATGCTTACACAATCTGTCTGCCAGGAACCCAACCATTACCCTAGCCTAATAAGACAAGCTAGTTCTGGTTAATCTTCGCTCGTCAGGACGATGTGACAGTTATTTTATTCGTTCGTAATCGCTGCACAGGATTTTGTAGTGACTATTCTGGGTCATTTCCTCGGCCCGTTTCCTCAGTCGGCCTTCCTGTCAGCCACTCATCCAGCCGCCAGACTATTCCGGTAGTTTGTTATACACAGTGCCAGCCATAGCCTATACCTTTGGTTCATCGATCGGGAACAACCCGACTCGCTTTTACCTCAGAAACCAACCCATATAGGACCATGAAAACGCTCTTCAACTCCCTGCTCGTTACCTTCACCTTAAGTTTAGTTACCGTCTCGGCTTCACTGGCTAAAACCAATCCTGGCAAACAGGCGGACACAGCTACCACCTATAAACCGGCATCTACACCAACAGGGCGGGTAATCTGAACATCGCTCTCGATAAAGAAACGACGGGTGCGGTTGATATCAAACTCAAAAACGCAGCTGGCAAGGCCCTGTTCGATCAACAGTTGAGTAAGAACGAGAAGAAATCGCGGATTAGCCTGAACATGAGCGATTTGCCCAAAGGTGCCTATCAGCTGGAGATTTCAAACGGGATAGATACCTCAACCCAGACCGTGACACCAACCACGAAGCTATCTAGTTCACCCAGCCGCCTGGTAGCCATCAACTAATACCGGTTTCAGCGTTTTATGTATAAGCAAGTGTGCACTACGATATACTATACAGTGAGTGAGCAACAGACAGTGGACCCCGTTAACATCAGGATTTATATGGTTGAAAATGAGAAGGCAAAAAAGTGCCAAATAAAGCTTATCCTGTTTCAGCATACACAATAAAGCAGTCTAGCTGGCGTTTTTATTCTGTTACGTTTTTGCAACCTCACTGATTCAGTCAGCGAGGTTTTTTCGTTTCCTGTCATATACTAGTGCTGTTACGAAAATCGTCCCTGATTCATTGCAGCTTAATCAATCAGCCTCTCAGAAGCGACGATTCGAAATAGTTATTGATTTTCCAAGCATCTGCAACGAATACAACTGCCGTACCTGACGATTATCAACAGGCTATGATAGAGTCACGGACAGCGGACACTGTACCTCAACATGAGGGAGGAAAAGTGGTCTGACTGAATCAAACTCTTGGCCACTCAATTTGCCCATAGACGGTCTTACCTCCACCAAGTAGTCAAAAACTATATACTCCGCTTCAATATAGCCTGCACCAGCTCGCCGGTATTGAGCTGTTGCATCCTCAGTGCCTTACTTTTATGTATATGTAAAGGTATAGTTTGTCTAAGCTGGGCTGTTCATACCCTTGCGCAAACACGAATCAATCGTGTACTTTACGAATAGGCAAACTCAATAACTTGCCCTCCTTATGAAGCCCTATCTCCTCTCTGGTCTCATCTTTTTCATGCTGGCGATTTTTGGCTACCTGAAACTATCGCAAATGCAGTCGGACGCCAAATTTGCCGGCATCAGAGACAAAATACAGCAGCAGCAGATAAAGGCCTGCCAGGAGCAGGTTTTGTTTTATAGCAGTATGATGAAAAAACAGCGGGAGCAGATCGAGCAACAACAGGCGGAGATTAAGCGGTTGAAGAAGTAGGGTACTACAGTCTATGGTAAACTCCGCTTAATCAATCGCATTACCTGCGTAGCCTGGAACGCGCAGCCCCGAACAGTACGAAATCCCGTTTGATTGAGGTGATCCGCAATCTGCGTATAGTTCTTACCCGCTTTATGCATCATTTCAGCTACTGTTGTAGCGCGCCGGTTATCCCGGTTAGCCTGAGCGTTGCGCCGGGTAGCTTCGGTTCCTTTTCGTCTGGCTTCATCGGTAAGATTTTCGGGGTTACCCAATACGGCACCCTGAGCTATCTTAGCCTGCAGTGCTGCCTTAGTCCGTGAGCTGATCAACTCGCGTTCATGCTGGGCTAGTGTCGCGAAGATACCAATGGTCAATGTATTAGCGTCTGGCATATCGACACATTGAAAGTTGACGCCCGAATCCCGCAGTGTGAAGATGAACGAAGCGTTACGGCTCAATCGGTCAAGTTTAGCGATGACCAGAACAGCCCCCTCCTTTTTTGATCGATCAATAGCGGCTGCCAGCTGAATACGCTGGTTGTTCTTCCCGGATTCAACTTCGGTGAACTCCGCCACAATCATTGCTTGATGGTCCGACCCCTTCACGAATGCGGCCACCGATGCTTTTTGCGCATCAAGCCCTAAACCCGAATTACCCTGCGCTCTGGTCGATACCCGATAATAGGCCACATACTTAACCGGAGCCGGTCGGGTACCAGCCATCAATTGAATGGTCCGTCGAGCGGTTGATTTAGTAGCCATGCTCCTACAGGATTAATTTATTAATTCGAAACGTGAGGAATGGATATTTCTTGGTAAGAGTCAGTAAGCGCATCTCCGCTTCGTCTGAACTCAGTTGCTCGGCCGAGTCAGATAAAGGCAAAAGTGCGCCAGTGGAATCATCAAATTCCTTTACCGTAATCCAATTACCGTGAACCGGTGAAAGAAACTGAACCTCGTAATAGACCATAAGTTGATTACTTTATGGCTTAAATATATTCAAGGTCGTTCATTCTACAAGGCATAAACACGCGCGTAAATGCCCGTTTTATCCACTCATCTCCTACCCAATCACCGTTCAGAAAAACCTTCAATTTTGATTAACAGCGGGAATGGTGAGTTATTAATACTTAAACTAGTACACAGGAGAACCCCTTACTTCTTAAACCTATATAGATAGGGAGCTTTGTTAGAGGCACCCGTAAATTTCTTTTCAAGGCGTTCTAATACATTCAAATCCAGTATTTTCTTTTGAAAATTGGATGTAACAAACGCTTTATTATAAACGGCTTCATAGAGTTCCTGTACTTCCCGCATCGTGAATGTTTCGGGTAGCAGATTGAAACCCAGTAACTTTTGGTGACGGCTATTCAGAACGAATACTCGCTCATCTGGAGTGGCCCGGAAGAGAAGATTATTCCTCTCTGTGAGGAACTGGGCATCGGCTTTGTGCCCTGGAGCCCGCTTGGCGTGGGTTTTCTGACCGGAACCATCGACGCCAATACCCGGTTCGCTCCCGGCGACATCCGCGGGATAGAGTCCAGGTTCTCGCCCGAGAATCTCCCCCATAACCTGGCACTCGTGGTTTTGGTAAAAAGCTGGACTGTTAGAAAAAAAGCAACGCCCGCTCAAATCTCACTTGCCTGGCTGCTGGCGCAGAAACCGTGGATTGTGCCCATTCCCGGAACTACCCAGATGGAGCACATGCTGGAGAACATTGGGTCAACCAATGCGCCGTTTACGGCTGATGAGCTCAAGCAATTTAATACCGAACTAGCCAAGATCGAAGTTAAGGGTGACCGTCTGCCGCAAATGGTACTTGCGTTTTCTAATGTAGAAGCACCGGTAAAGAAATGAAACTTACCCGTTTATTCAGTAGGGTGAGTTGTATCGCTTTGGGTAGTCATCATCTGAATATAAATGCCTTCACCTGGGGCTGACCGAACCGCAATTGAGCCAGGCGCTGGGACTGATTGAGAAAGCCGTTTGCAAAGTGGAAGTCGAGGCCGGTTGGTTCTGAAGCAGGTTGTAACTTTCAGAAGGTAAGTGATAAGATGTTCTACCATGAAAAACAGGCGAAGCGGATAAAATTTGCTCTACTACTAGCTAGTCTCTCTGTTGGCTTGACACTAACGCTCAGACCCGAACAAAATCCGATACGGACGCAGGCGCCATTTTTCCAAAAGGGCAACGGACTCCGACCAGTAACTTTACTGGAATCGTCTGGGTGCAGTCATTAATTGAGCCCGACAACACCATGAATATTCCGGTGGGCTATGTAACTTTCGAGCCAGATGCCCGATCGCACTGGCATAGCCACGCGGGCGGACAGGTGCTACTGGCAGTGGGGGCATCGGCTACTATCAAGAGCGGGGAAAGCCCATTCAAATCTTACAGAAAGGGGATGCCGTGAAATCTCTTCCGAATGTACCACATTGGCAGGGTACTTACCCAACGGTCGGGTTTACGTAGCCGGGCGGTGGCCATCACAACAAACACCGCACCAGGGCGAGTAACCTGGTTACAACCGGTAAGTGATCAGGAGTAAAACAATCTTAAGAAATAGCCCTTATCATCCCCTACGACATGTCGACAGACGTACTTCCTTACCAATTTGATCGAAGCCATATCCAGGTGAGCATTGTCCATATCGGGGTAGGCAACTTCCACCGGGCGCACCAGGCGTTCTACACCAACCTGCTACTGAAGAATTCGGACCAGCAGTCATGGGGCATTTGTGGGGTTGCCTTGTTACCTTCTGACGAGGCATTGATCCAGAAATTGCGTCAGCAACAGGGTGAGTATACGCTTACCGTTTGCGGGCGGAACGGCCATGATGAAGTCTACCGTATAGGGGCACTCACCGAACTGATCTGGGGTATTGAAAACCCGGCTGCCGTAACCGATAAGATCGCTGATAAGGCGGTTAAAGTCGTAACGCTGACCATTACCGAAGGCGGGTATAATATAGACAAGGCTTCGGGCACCTTTATGCTGGATGATAAACGCGTGCAGCATGATCTTGCCCATCCTGACGGGCCCACAACTGTTTTCGGGTTTGTAGCAGAAGGCCTGCGTAAACGGAAAGCCGCTGACCATGGCGGATTAACTATTCTGTCCTGCGACAATCTTCAGCACAATGGCAACACGACCCGGTATGCATTCATGCGTTTTATCGAGGCTCAAGACCCCGAGCTAGCCCAGTGGGTAGCTACGAACGTAACGTTTCCAAACAGTATGGTCGATCGGATTACCCCCGTAACCCGGCCGGAAGATGTAACTTGGCTCAACCAAAAAAGTGGAATTGACGATCAAGTACCGGTGTACTGCGAGGATTTTATCCAATGGGTCATCGAAGATAACTTCATAGCCGGACGGCCCCAGTGGGAACGGGTGGGCGTCGAATTTACGGATGATGTGACTGGCTATGAAACCATGAAACTGAGCCTGTTGAACGCATCCCACACACTACTATCCTATCCGGCAACCCTGATGGGCTACCGGAAGGTGGACGAGGCTCTTCAGAATGAGCAGCTGATACACTTGCTCCGTACTTTTATGGATATTGACATTACGCCCTATGTACTGGTTCCCGGCAATACGGATCTGGACGTATACAAGCAGACGCTCATCGAACGGTTTGCAAACCGATCGGTCAGTGACCAACTTAGCCGGCTTTGCGCGGATGGGATTTCTAAATTTCCGGTGTACATTTTACCCAACTTAGATAAAATGATCAAGGACGGCAAAGACCTGACCCGAATGGCTTTTCTAATCGCGGCTTATCGGCATTATCTACACGCTGGGATCGATGATAAGGGCATTCGCTACACCATTACCGAGCCTTGGATGACACTGGAGGATAAAAAGAGGATCGCGAATGAAGACCCAAATGATTTTTTGAGTATGTCGGCTTTTGAAGGCATTTCTCTGGCGGCAGATACGACATTCATCGAGTTATATACCCAATTTGCAACCCGGATTGCCGACAATGGAATGAAGACTGTGCTCGCTTCCATTTTAACGTAGATCGTCCGCCCTAAGCCCTAACCGGTGAACCTATGACCGCTACGCCACGCCCCAGTCTTCTCCCCTTTGTCACGATTACGTTTGTCTATTTTATTGTCGGGTTCTTGACAACGGTGAATGAACAACTACAAGCCCCCCTGCGATTTACGTTTCTTGCCCACGCGGGAAGTCTGAAAAATACGTTTACGACGTTAATTTCTTTTTTCTTCTTTCTGGGCTATCTGATCAACGGAACACTAGGCAGTCGATGGGTTAATAGGCATGGGTACAAAAAAACGATAATACGTGGCCTGGGATTAATTCTTGCGAGTCTATCAACGTATTAGTGTTCGGCCTGGATGGGCTACAAATATCCCACTATAACGTTTTCTGTCAGCCATGATGCAACAATCCCTTTGGGCTTTATTGTCTTTGTGCTGGGGTCTTATTTAATGGGTACCTCAGCGGCTATCATTCAGGTGGTAGTCAACCCCTATGTGGCTTCGTACGAATTGCGGGGAACCCAACCCGTACAGCGGTTAAACATTACCACGGCAATCAATTCCATTGGGACTACTTCAGCCCCTTTTTTCGTCACCGTCGTGATGTTTAGTGGCATTTCTATCCTCCATGTCAAAATTGAGCAGTTACTGTTGCCTTTCGCTTTTCTCATTTTAGCCGTTATAGCGGTTACGTTCATCACCAGCAGGCTTCATATACCGGATATCACCCACACCAGAGCGACGGTCAGTGAAAAGCTCGACCGAAGTATCTGGTCGTTTCGGCACTTTACTCTGGGCGTCATCGCTATCTTCTTTTATGTGGGTACCGAAGTGGCGATTGGGGCGAATATCAACTTATATGCGTTTGAACGAATAGGCGCTGGCCACCCCATCACATTCCTAGGTAAAACAGACATCATCCTGGGTGGACTCGATCTAGGTATTCATGCCTTATTATCCACGCTATACTGGGGGGGATTCCTGGTGGGCAGGGCTATTTCCAGCTTTTTGAGTAAGATTTCGGCTAGGACGCAGTTGATCACGACAACCGTACTGGCGACTACGTTCGCCCTTACGGCCATGATGACCCAAAATTTGTGGTTGCTGGTGGCGATCGGCTTATTACATTCGTCAATGTGGAGTTGCATATATTCGCTGACGATAAAAGGCCTGAACCAATACACCTCAAAAGCCTCCGGCATATTTATTTCCGCCGTGTTCGGTGGAGCGGTTTTTACCCTGATCCAGGGTGGGCTCGCCGATCTATTGGGCTCATGGCGATGGACCTGGTTTCTGACCGTTGTTTGTGAAGTAGTGATGCTAGTCTATGCCTTGTACGGTTCTCGTATCAGAGAGAAAGATATGATTCGTTAAAAGCGATCAACGTTACGTAGACAAGATTGCAGTAGCACACATAGCGTTTTACCCCCAAATTTCATGGTGTCATGAATTCCTTTTTCTGTAAAGATGTAACGGGAACTGAAGCACTATACTGTACAAGTTTATCAATAGCCTAATCCAGCATTGGTAAAAAATTAGCCGAAGAACTAAAGACGCCTATACCCAATATTTGTGGGACAGAGTTATCGTAAAACCCTGATTATTAATCCGAAGGTGAACGTTGGTGTTATCAATGTGACCTTTGAACTAGGCTGCCGAAATAACCGCTCGGCGGTTCGATGGCATACACATTGAGGTGGTTTACAGCTTTTATTGGTAACAGGAGGTGAAGGCTGGTATCAGGAAGACGGGAAATCGGCTCGCCAGGTATTTCGGCTACCCCGGATTCTGGCATCCACCAGATTTTGCTGAACAAATTCATCCTGATTACCATCCAATTTTACGGAATGAGCAACCTCTTTGGCCGAACAATAGCTCATACTTTCCTTTTTTTCTTCCGCAAATCATTCTGACTTGGACTGCACATAGCCGGTCATGTGGGTTAGCGTGTAGTTTTCATCCAAAATCTTGTTCATGGCCTTTGTATCCCGTCTAATCATCAACCGTGTCAACTGACGGGTTACCCCTAAAATCTGCGTTCCCTCTATGTTAATAAGATCGTTCATGCTGATTGATTCTACGATCAGTTACCTTATGATGGTAAATTGCCCCAGGAAACCTGGGGCAATTGCTACGCTCTATCGACAAAAGGACCCAATCACCTTACCCCTCCCACTTCACGTACTTCTGCCAGTTATGCTGCTCGCGGAAACCCAGCACGTCCCGGATCTTGCGATTGGAAAACAAGGCTTCGTGCTCACCCATCTCGCGACTGAAGGGGACGCCCGGAAAGAACCTGGCCGCCAACTCCTGACTGGGAAGAATGGCCCCGTTGTGGTCGTTGCCCGCATTGAAAACCTGGTAGCCTAGCTGGTCTTTTTGCAGACACAGATCCACGATCTGGCCCAGGTCACGCGCATCAATGTAGCAGAAGGCATTCCGGCGTCGCACTTCAGGATTCGTGAAATAATGAGGGAACAGCTCAGCGTATTCGTGGGGTTCGATCACATTGCCAATCCGAAGGGCGTAGATGTCGAAGCCCGACCGGCGCTGGAAACTGCGGGCCGTTTGTTCATTGACCACTTTCGATAAGCCGTAGCTATCCATAGGATCAACGTCGTAGTCCTCTTCCAGGGGCAGTACCTTGGGATCGGTCTGGCCATTGGAAAAACAGATTCCATAGGTGGTCTCGGAGGAGGCAATGATGATCTTTCGAATGCCTAGTTTCACGGCGGCTTCAATGACGTTGTAGGTGCCGATTGTGTTGACCCGAAACGTTTCATTATCGGGTTTGAGTAAGATTCGGGGTACAGCGGCAAAATGAACGACCGCATCAAACTTGGGCACGCCCGTACCGGGCTCCAGCTCATCCAAGCCGGCGTACGAAGTCATGGCATTGAAGATTTGTCCCGAATCCGTGATGTCGGCTACTAGGTTATCCACGCCTGGGTGATCCAGAGGTGTCAGGTCGACATTGAGCACCCGGTGTCCCTGGTCAAGCAGGTAGGGAACAACATGCTTTCCGGCCTTTCCCGACCCGCCCGTAAAAAATATCCGCTGTTTGGTCATGTCTTCTTTTTCTTAGTTGAGTTCGCTCCTTTGACGAAGCTGTGTTCTGAATAACGATGTGCATTCGCCACATTTAGCAAAATATACTGATAACGCCTTGATGTATATTCTATTGGTCACGTGTTTACCAGAAAAAACGTTTTGTGAGTGGCTTAGCGGGGAGTTACAAGGTATTGCTAGTATTTACTTGAACTAGCACCAGCGAAAAAAGATGATAAATTCACCATAAAGTTATCATTTACCATTAGAACAACTCATCAGTTAGCGGCTGAAGCCGTTAAGCAGAACCAGCGGCAAATCTATAAAGGCCATCAATCAAGCCGTTACCATTGCCTGGCAGTTGATGAAAGGCAATATGATATTCGTAAAGTAGTATTGACTAATAAGCGTCTCAATATTATTGGTACTTCGAATCAAACCGGCTGCTCGAGTCGACAACTGAAAATTAGCTACCGGTACCTACAACAAGTTATGTGTATTGATGAGTAAACGCATCACATACAGTCTTTCAGGTCGTCCAAGGGTCCTTGAGGTCAGGATGACCGCATACCTCTTCAAGTGGTAAATAAGAGAGGTTAAGACCATCTATTGCCAAAGATTGGTTCGAAAACGTCTAACATTGGGCTAATTAATGGTCTAGAGTCCTTTTTGCTAACTCGTTCTCCTGTCTTCTGTACACACAATTAACTATAGGCACATAGGTAATTAACAGATGACCATAAAAAGAAACGCATGATTCGGTAACTCTGAGCCAATTCAGCCTTATAGTAGCCGTAGCCCTGCGTAGCGGGCAGAAACTCCTTCTTTGCTTCCATGATTCAGTTTGTAAGCCGTAAGGCCTTTGTAACACGCACCCTTGCTGCCATCCTGTGTCTGGCAGGCCCCAACCTAATCGCACAAGACTGGACCCTAGGTCCTTTCGTAAGACCCCAGGGGGTAAATCCTGTTATTTCCCCCAATCCTAAAAGCACCTTTCCCGACCCCATCAGTGGCCAACGGGTAGCCTGGGAAGCCAGTGATGTCTTCAACCCAGCAGCGACTATCCGCAAGAAAAAGATTTATGTCCTCTATCGGTCCGAAGATAAGTCTGGACAAGGCATTGGCAAACGCACATCCCGGCTGGGGCTGGCAACCAGCAAAGATGGTCTTCGCATGAAGCGACGCCCGACGCCGGTATTTTACCCCGCCGATGATAATCAGAAAGAGTTCGAGTGGCCAGGCGGCTGCGAAGACCCCCGCATTGCGATGACCCCGGAGGGTACCTATCTCATGCTCTACACGCAGTGGAATAGACACGTGCCCAGACTGGCCGTTGCTACATCCAAAAATCTAACGACCTGGACCAAACATGGTCCCGCCTTCTACCAGGCCTACGGGGGCAAATTTAAAGACTTGGCCAGTAAATCTGCTTCCATTGTGACCAAACTGGTAAAGGGGCGGCAAGTAATCACCAAAGTGAAGGGCAAGTACATGATGTACTGGGGCGAAAAATTCATGAATATCGCTACTTCGGATAATTTGGTGAACTGGGAGCCTATGGTGGATGAGCGGGGCGAACTGAAAGCGGTACTCTTGACGCGGCCACATTATTTCGATAGCGATCTGACCGAATGTGGCCCGCCCGCCATCCTGACCGACAAAGGCATCCTGGTGTTATATAATGGCAAGAATAAGCCGGGCATAGGCCGCGATACGACCTACACGGCGAACACCTATGCCGCTGGCCAGGTATTGTTTGATGCGCAGGATCCCTCCCGAGTCATCGCCCGCTTGGACAAGCCTTTTTTTGTGCCTACCGAGCCGTTCGAGAAAAGTGGCCAATACCCGGCGGGTACAGTCTTCGTGGAGGGCTTGGTATATCATCGGGGCCAGTGGTTTTTGTATTATGGATGTGCTGACAGTCGGGTAGCCGTAGCGGTGTACAAGCCGAAAAGCCGGTAAAATAATGCCGGTCGGTCAAGAACAGAAACGGCTGGACGGATGCTGACAATCGGTAGAGATTTTATGGTTGAGATTATCGAACAAGGGTATGAGGCATTTTACTATAACTACAAGCTTTTTGACATAACTATAAAAATAGTCTCTTACTATCTGCGTAGGACTAGGTAAAGAAACTATTTACAGCAAGAAATAAGCCTGAGTACTAAGCTCAGGCTTAAAAGCGAGATGATTAATGCGCTGGAGCAGTAGTTATTTCAACCGGAAATTTATGCCAACACTGACCTGCCACCGGTTAAAATCGTCGGGTGGTGTCAGATAATAGCCACCATTCGAGTTCCTTGACCAGCTCCGGCCCGCCATTGCTTCGACTGACCATCGCTTCGCAATTCGGTAATGAGCGCCTAGCCCTATTTCCGTTTGCCAGGTATACCCAGTGCCGGGAGGGGCGTCAGACCGCATCCTAAGTGTGCTTTGACCATAGGAAGCTCCCAAATGGCCAAACATGGCTAACCGGTTGCCTCGCAGAAAATAGTAGCGCGTTGATAAGCCCCCGCCCTTTAACCGATAGTCAGGCTTATCAACTGTCTGAGGATAAATGTTACTGACCAGATAGCGAGCTTCAGCAGCGATGGACCAGCCGTCCATGATGAAGTACTGAACACGAGGTATCACGTACGTTGTGGTTGGATAAGTGCCCCGGTAGCCCTGTCCAACGTTGACCCCTACATTAAAATGCCCTTTCCCCAATAGATCCTGTTGCTTGCCGTCGCTTAAGGTTTGGGTCTTTCCCACTAAAGGACTTACCAGGCAAAAAAGTAATAGATACCGTCTCATCGTATAACAAGTTGTTTGCCGTAGAGACGCTTCCAGCGTTGGTACAGTTGTAACGTTTTGAAATCATTAAGCTTTATTAACAGTTGATAGCCGACTGAACGAAGTTGTCTGAATGTCGTGGCGGTTGCAAAGCTTAGTATGACTGTTTCCTGGGTAAATTATAACAGTGTGAAGCCCGTTTTTTGAAAGGAGTGAGCAACCCCACGATGGATCGTAGCCACTACAACTGCAATGATATAACTTGACATATACTACGGATTGAGTTATACATATTCTATTAATTATTATATTAGCTATCCCTTATTTCATAAACTCATCTTTATAAACGTTTCAATCATGAACAAATTTGCACTGATCATGCTTGGCCTGATGGCTGTAATCTTGGGAGGTTGTAGCCAAACTAGTCAGGAAGCTACTCCTGATTTAGCCACCTCGTTGGCGGGACAATTCAACGCTACCTACTTAATTGTTGATCCAACTAGTCAGCAAAGTCCATCGAGTGGGTCGCTGTCGCTAGTTCAACTAAAACGCAAAAACAACAATACGCTGACTATCGAGGTTAAGATCGATGATGGGCCTGTGCAGGTAAATGACCGCTATGAGGCTGTGATTACACCAACAAACCTAGAGGGGGATGGCTTGTTAATTCCTGGTCTTCGCAGCCGGTATAATCTTACTGCTCCCAATCTAAACAGGAAAGGGTCGGGCGTAAGTAGTTTAAATCTCTACCAAGATGGCAAGGTCCGTGGCGGTCTTGCCTACGTGAATTCGACAGGTCAGCTAATAAGCCTGGCCTTTGCTCTATAGCTTCGGGTAAACCAGACAATGTACAAATTCCGGTCATCTTAAAAATTGGGTTTTGTACGTTGTCTGGCCTTGTCGCGCAACCACGAATCAGGCTTTTCGATTACTATCTTTTCTTAGGGGAGATGTCAAAAATAACTGGTCCAGAAAAAACTATGAATACAACGGCTCTATTGAACGACCCTCAAAACGCAGGGAATCATAATATCATCAGCTAATTCATAATAGACGAAAAGCGCTATATTATGAAAGCGATTGTAGTAGTGGCTGTTACCTCCTACTGGCACAAAACTATCATCAACTGCGTCGTGGGTAAGGTTTCCGAACGTCTCCGAATTCTCATGCCAACCTATCTCACTAACTAATCCATCGCTCTTACGAATTTGTATCAGAATCTGAGTAGTACCATTTTCTTTCTTGTACGTGTAAAGAGTACCGTTCGGTCTTTTCCTGCTTGAGACTAGTTCGAATCGCTTCCGGCTTAATATAGTTCGTACGGCTCGTTCCTGTTTCAGGAGTAGGCCTTTTAACTCATAGTAGTCGAGCATCGGCCTGGCCATTGCTGGTTGAGCGGTTATCAACTGGATAGGCGCTAATAGTGCCAGGCAAGTCACTAACAGTAGAAGCTTGATTTGCGTAAGTCTCATGATCATAGCTACTCTTGACTAAAATGTGCGGGAGCGTTTTGCTAGGTTAAATGAATCGGTTTTATGCGATACCATTTTATGCTTATTCAGTTGGATGAGCATTACCGCCATTATTCATAAAAACAGCGTCTAAACGTGTCCTACGTGTGGGTGTTACACAACAGTTTATGGTGAACTCGCTTTCGGGATAGCTGACTACACAAGCAGTGGCGGTGGTTCCAGCTGAAAACAGGATATGGACCCTTTTACCCTAACTTCGACATCCTTCATCCCGAGAATCCACAGGAACCTTTGTGGGGGAAGCTATCACAACCCCTTCAGGGGATTCCCACGCATTGGTCCAATAGGATGAAGTCGTTGATCTGGCTCAATGCTCACTAATTGGTTTACCAGAATTATCAGCAGGGCCGCATTATGCCACAAGACGATCGTTGACTTATTAGTAGGTGTCAATAAAAACCGTTGAGTAAGCACAGTCCGTAAACCTTGGAGATCGTGTCCCTTTTCGTGGTGCAATTTGTAGACAGTTTTACCTTTATTTTCTTTAGCTATTATAGACTAATCGAGCGATGTCGATTCCTCCAATTTTGTAAAGCCCAGAAACCGCTGACAACTACAGTACTTCCATAAAAGTACAACCAGTAATAGGGCGATTCAACCAGGTATAATGGATTATTGGTTAACCCGTGGAATAGCACTGTAAAAAACAAATTTTGGGTCAATACGTAGACAACCAGAAAAAACAAGCCCATCATAAAGACCCGACTCAGTTCGCTCAAGCTGTGCTCATACTGGAAAATGTAAGCAGGAATATGAATAAGCGTAAATAGAATTAACGATCCTATGCAAAGCAAAATAGTTCGATGATCTTTTTTGAATTGCTGGGAAAATCGAAGCGGTAAGTAACGGAATATCCACTCTTCCAGTATGGCCCCCGGCAACGAGTTCAGGATAAATAGTAAAAAGAAGCTGGGTAAACGATCGGTTAGTGAGAATATGTGAGCATGAGTAGTGAAGGTTGATAGGAGCATAGTGGTCAGTACTTCCACAACTATAATAGCGCCTAACCCCTGTAAAATAGTCTTGCCTTTGAATGGCTGGGTAAGCCAGATCTTTTGGTCTCCTGCCAGCAAATAAGTTACTATAATCTGGATGAAATAAATAGCTAAACCAAATAAGATTGCTATTTGTCGTTGCGCTACCAATGTTTTGACGAATTGCCAGTAAAACAACCCATTAACAGCTATTATAAGCAAACAATTGATAAGAAGAATTCGACTAAATTGGTATGCACTCATAGACTCGGAACAATTTATCTGTCAGCGTCTCCAGTAAGTAGGATCTCTACCTATTTTAATCACATTGTACGTCTCAAAGATGTGAGCTGGGCCGATAGAGACTCAAGATATAAATTTATTCTATTCACAGCAGAGCAGTTATAAAACAGCCCTGAAAATATGTGCGAAAATGCTCAAGTTACCTGTAAATTTAATCAGTATCTTTCTGATAATTAAGGCCTTATATCACTATATTGACTTTTTATGCGTTAGGCTATGACATTTAACTATATAAGGCTGGATTTCAATCACTAACCTGTTAACAGCTATGAGCTGGAAGGCAAAATGGGGTGGTGCTTGTACTGACAAAAACACAGATAAATAATTGACGTTGACTTACCAAATGTCAACGAAAATACAAAAACTTGCCAGCATTATTTAAGAGAAAGGAGTTGAACTATATCGTAAACAGTTTCAAAATTGAGACTATATAAATAACCCAAAAAAAGATTGATACGATCGCAATAGAGGCTCATCTTAGCAATTGTTTAGGCGATAAAAATATACCAAACGTTTACCTTGAATCGAGTTAAAACAGGATTGATACTACGGCGAGAATAAAAAGGACGATTAAAAAAGCAGGGCTTGCCACTTGTTGTAGAAAAGTGAACCAAGGGAGGGCGGGTTGAACTAAATTTGATTTTCATAGGAGGTAAAAACCTTCTTTAGGCAAGGCGAATATCCATAGTTTGAACGCATTAATTACGAGTAAGATACCCTAGAAAGTGGCTTTGTAGTGGTCATAACTGCACCTTTATAACGAATTATGAAAAGTATATTGCTCATTCTGGGAATTGTGTTACTCGTACAAGTCGGTTGGTCTCAATCAACAATAACTGTACGGTTGAAAAGTCAGCTTAGAGAGCCAACTTACCTTGAATACATTGACGTTTTTAATAATAACCAACTGACTATTTTATCGAACACAAATCAACAGGCGAAGTGGTCGGTTGAGCAACCTATTTTTTTGCGGGACGCTGATCACCGGAGTCAGGCCCTATACTTGCTGTTCCCAACTAAATCTTACACCTTAACTCGGGGAGTAAATCATTATTTAACCGCTGATACAGCCGGGGATACGACCAAGGCCCTTGCTAACTGTCATCAACAGTATTTGAATACGCAGAGATCACTTAATCAAGGTGAGTGGAACTTTGAAAGGGAATACTTAACAGGTGTTTCTTACACCAAACTAACGTTTGAACAACGATCTCGGGAACTGCAAAAACGCTATCAAAGCCGTTTACTTTTTCTCAACCAGTACGCTAATCAACACCACGTAACGAGTAAGCAGGTAACTCCCTGGAAGGACTACTTTTTCTATCAATACATACGAGGCTTAGTGACCCATACCGCTACCCAGATTCCGTCCGATTCTATCAACCAGTACGTTCGTTTTTTTCAGGATGACACCAAATTGTACATTCCCGAGTACCGTGCCGGGGCGATCAGTCTGTTGCGTATACTGGCGTATCAACCTACAGGCAAGCTTGATTTCGCGCAGATGTACCAGAGGGCTACTCACTCGTTTTCGGCGGGTACTCGTGATTTTTTATTATTTTATATTATGAAAACCTTGAGCCAGCCGAAAGAAGATAAATTACCAAACATGGATTTTGATTTACCACTCGCTCGTCAGTTACTGCCTGCTTTTCAAGCAGATTGCCAACAGGATGCTTACGTTAAATACATAACGAAATCGATGAGTTTTCTAACGACAACGCGATCGTCGGTTGGTAAGGAAGTCAAGTTGCTGGATGGGTTAGGATCGTCAGTCACTTGGGCTCAATTGCTCGCTGGTCATCGTGGCCGAATCGTATACGTAGATTTTTGGGCAAGCTGGTGTGCCCCTTGCCGGGCTGAACTACCAGCTTCGTATCAATTACGAAACTCGTTGGTGAAAGACAACATCAGTTTCCTTTACATTTCGATGGATGAGGATTCACAAGCTTGGTTGAATGCCCTCAAACAGGTCGGTCTGGAAAAACAGTTTAGCTACCTACTGACTCATTCATTTCAATCTGATTTAGCCAAACAATACCAGTTGAAAGCCATTCCTCGCTACTTATTATTCGATAAGCAGGGGAAGTTGATATCGGCCAGAGCGAAACGTCCCAGTGACAAAGCCCTTCAATCCGAATTGCACGGTTTAGCCCGGTAAAGGAGCCAGATAAACAATTGACTACAGGAACGTTGATCACTAGTTGGACGGAGAGTTAATTCTTCTTTGGTGCACTACCATCAACTGAGTGACTCGGGGCCACCGGTGCGTTTGCAAATGTCTACCGAGGGTTTGGTTAGCTACGAAAATGAGTCTGGTTTGTCGACGTGTCACAACGAAAATAGCCTGCTAAAACTAGTTGAATCAGCGCTAACTTTTGCAATTGCTCCGGTGGCCCTGAGCTGCGCACCTTATGCGATAGAGACGGTAAACAAATTTCCAACCCTTTATTGATGGTAGGATTCTACCATCTATAGGAGATGATATCATGAAAAAAATTAGTCGCTTTTACCTGCTGTTTATCGGTTGCCTGTGTATTTTCTGGCTCGTCACGAGTTGCTGGAAACGAGAACATTACTTCCTGCTAACTACCAGTACAAAAGGGAAATGGGAGTGGGTTAGTACAACAACACCAACTCGTGTTCTTACCCCACAATCGGTCGGCTACACCAGGCAGTTCTCCGGGGGGACTGATGAGCAGGGAATCTATGTCGGCTTTTATAAGAACGACACGTTGCAACGCCGGGTTTACGAAACGTCGAGAGATACGACGCATACATTCGTGGATCATGGGCGCAACACGGTGTTAATAAAATACGGAGGGGCTGGTTTTATTAAATACTATGTAGCAACCGGCACGAACAACGAAACGATTACGGTGAGCGAACTATTGAATCCTTATACTTTACCCGCTGATACAATTCGGAGTGTGTATCGGAGTGTGGGCAACAAACCTCTCTATCCTTACTGAGTATACAATGGCCTACGAGCGTATAGATGCGTATTTATTAGCGACGTACTTATCTCCATCAATCGTTACGGACGGAATGTCGTCCCTCTACACGTAAGCATTTGTACAACAGATCCATACTTTTTGCCTGCGTATCACTACTGATTTTCAACTTGTGGGACAGGAACGAGGGAGCCGAAAATAATTTCGTTGGAAGGTTTGCAAACCGCATAGCCGTTGAAACAGAAGCCTTTCAAAATAGTCAACGTTGCTAGCAGCTGGCTACTATAAACTGAAGCATGAGTTTGATGATGACTGATTCGCTCCAAGTGATACCGCAGGCGGGTACAGATACGCGAACTGGTACGATAACGCTAATAAGCAATTGAGTTTGATATGTACAGCGGATGAAGTTGCCGATGGTACAAGGTCGATCAGGTGAGTTTGTAAAAGATTACTGATTCTAAACAGGGATTGGATGCAGTGAATCAAGTAGGCACTCTCACCAAGAGGTAGCAGGATTGCGTCAAGGGCTAGAGGCCTAAATTTCACGATTCGGAGAACGAAGCTAACGAAGTAGTGTCTACAAATCCTGGGTTTAATTCCTTACTACAGGACGCTTACATAACATGTAACAATTTTTGTAGCAGTCGAAGAAATGATAGACTTCAATACCTGAACGCTAACCCTATTTTGTTGTATACGTGCCGTGGCTGTTGCTAAAGTCTAGGATGGTCCAGATCAACTGAATCAAGATACTGATCCTGACGCGTAATCGGTCTGGTTTTAGTCCGATTATTTGGGTGATAAACCCTAATTCAGACTTTTACAACAGCCACTGGCGAGGAAACAACTTGGCTCTCGAAATCAGTGGTGGTTCGTGACACGGTGATTTGACAATGCGTCAATCCGTATTCTTCGGCATTCACAGATATTGAGCCATCACATGAAAAGTTTCAGCCCGTATCTTACTTGATGACCGCCAGAGCGGCAGCGTAATCAGGCTCTTGCCCTATTTCCGGCACCTGCTGTTCGTAAACGATTTTTCCTTCGGGATTCACTACGATTACCGCACGACTCAACAAACCTTTCATGGGTCCGTCGGCGATTTGCACCCCGTAAGAATTGCCAAAATCAGTTCTGAAATCAGAAAGCATCACTACGTTTTTGATGCCTTCCGCGCCACAAAACGCTTTTTGGGCAAACGGCAGATCTTTGGAAATGCAGAGCACGGTTGTGTTCTTTAATCCAGCTGCATCCTCATTGAATTTTCGCACCGATTTGGAACAAACACCTGTATTTACGCTTGGAAAGATATTCATGATCACGTATTTGCCTTTATAATCGGCTAACGTGTTATCCTTGAGATCAATACCAGTCAAGGTAAACTCTTTGATCGGTGTTCCCACAGCCGGCAGTTTGCCAACGGTATGAATTGTTTTACCACCCAGCGTAATGGCGGTGCCTGTTGTCTGAGCGAATGAACTACTTGTAATGATTAGTCCAGCCAGCCCAAACAAAAAAAGTTTGAAGGCGGGTATGAAGTTTTTGATACTGGTCATAAAGATGGATTAGTTTACTAGTGATTCCTCAAATGTACAAAGAAAGAGTTACGCTGGTATACCGGCACACCTACTCAGGTACGCCAGGTACGCCTTTCTGAATTAAATGGAGTGGCACCGCCCGGCGTTAGTTAATGAAAGCGACATGAGTGCCCACTTCCTTTCGCAATCGAGTGGGCACCTTGGAACAGTCAGTAGTAATGAAACCTCCACTTTTATCAGCTGAATGCAAGCCATCAAATGCGTACTTATCAGGGTAGACTTGTTGCCCCAACCGCCGATGGCTGAACGGTGGTTAACAGTGGCTTAGGACGAAGCGGTTGAGGAGTATTAACGGGATCCCGTCGTTGCCCCGGCGTGGTGTCCCTCTTGACTGGGGCTGCTTTTTTATAAGCCCTTATTCCACCAATAGGGGGTAGATACCGGGCCGCCCGGAGCCGATTTGCTAACCACTTCGTCTCGGTGCGCCCCTTGATATAGCGCTCAACCACCAATGCAGCGATGGGTGCCGCCACGTCGCCCCCCCAACCGGCGTTTTCCACGAAAACGGCTACGGCAATGGTCGGAGCGTTCATGGGAGCAAAGCCCACAAAGATGGAGTGATCAAACTGGTGACCGTATTTCGTATTTTGCGACGTACCTGTTTTACCACATATGTCGAGCCCAGCCAAATTGGCCGATTTAGCGCTACCACTCACAACGGTCCGGCGCATCCCGTCGATGACCGGCAGGTAATAGCGGTGGTCAATGCCTGTATCATGGTGCTTTCGGTATTGGTCTGGCAGTTGAGCGCCGATCGTTTCGAAGCCTTTGAGGTAGTGAGGAGTAATATACCATCCTCGATTGGCAATGGCCGCGGCTAGGTTGGCCAGCTTCAGGGGCGTAATCAGCAGCTCTCCTTCTCCAATACTCAGGGAGGATATGTACGAAAACTTCCAGCGATTTTCACCTTTGTAGAGCCGGTCGTAGTAAGGCACATCGGGCAGGTTACCCCGGCGTTCGCTGGGTAAGTCGACACCCAATTGCTGACCAATGCCAAACTGTTCGACCCGTTGGTGCCATTTGGCTAAACCGACGGCCGAAGCTTTAAACGTGTTCGTTTCGGAGTTGTTATACAACATCCGGCGAAACACCTGATAGAAATACGGATTACAGGAATTACCGATAGCACCCCGGAGATCGTTACCCCCCCGACAGTGACAGCGCATCGGCGAACCAGCATGGCCGTACACCGTATGGGGTGTCAACGTACCCTCCTGTTGGGCCACCAGGGCCTGGATGAGTTTGAACGTGGAGCCAGGCCGGTAACTAGCCATAATTGGCCGGTTAATCAGCGGTTTGTAACGATTTTTGAGCAACGAGCCGTATTGGTTACTAAAGTTGCTGGCCGATAACAAGTTAGGATCGAAGGTTGGGGCCGATACCGACGCCAGAATCTCACCCGTAGCGGGCTCAATGGCAACAATAGCCCCTACTTTGTTGACCATCAGGCTGTCGGCGAAACGCTGCAAATCGGAGTCGACACTAATGAGGAGGTCTTTTCCCTTCACCGCCAGGGTATCGTAGGCACCACCTTTCCAGGAACCTTTGGTGACCCCATGCACATCCTGCATCATAAACTTGACGCCCCGCCGGCCCCGTAACTGCTCTTCGTAATAACTTTCCAGTCCACTCTGACCGATGTAATCGCCCGGCCGGTAGTAGGGATACTCCTGCTCATCGAGCTTAGTCCGATTGATCTCACTGACGTAGCCCAGCGTATTGGCCAGCGTGTGTCCCGGATAGATCCGAACCGAATTGATCTGGGCATGAAACCCTCTATAGTCAACCAACGCATCCTGAAGGCGGGCAAAGTCCTGCTTCGATAGTCGCCGTTTAAAGAGTGAAGGTTTCACCATTGAGTAGTTCTTGGCCAATCCCATCAGGCTGTCAAAGTCCGCTTTGGACAGATTCATGAGGGTACAGAAGGCCGCCGTGTCCGCCATGATGACTTTTTTAGGCGTAACGTACAGATCATAAACGGGTGTATTGTCGACGAGTAGTTTATGGTTACGATCATAGATCTGTCCCCGATAAGGAGTCTCGATGACCCGATTGATCGAGTTCTTGGAAGCCCCAAGCGAATAGGTATCGTCGAGTACCTGTATATAGAATAAGCGTGCTAGATAAATCAGGGCAACGAAACAGAAAACCCCAATAACCACCCACTTACGATTTTCCTCCATGACAATGACTGCTTGCTTGGTTTACTGATTAATCAACAAAGTTAGCACAATAACCGTACACTGCCATTTTGCGGCTCTATCATTGCTAAACCATGAGGCCGCGTAATGTCAGCCCCCCGCTAAAAATGTAGCACGAGCCGATGTTCATTCGGTCTGGGTAGTGCGGTAGTCAGGTGTGCGTGTTTACTCCGTGGAAGACGGTCGGGCTGCGCTGACTTTTTCACGCAAACTTTTCGAGTCGTCCACTACTTTGTCAATAGCTTCCGTTTTCACGAGTAGGTTGATCAGGGGTCAACTTTCTTTGATTCGATCGGTCCTTATTTTTTGCTCACGGTTATCTGATACCCGAAAGGAAGCGTCAAGCACGGCTCTGTTACGGCTGAATCAAGTGTACACTACGGGTTGACGATAACAAATATTCGTAGAAGCAATCGGTATGAATGCACTCTTCCGCGCTGAGGATATTTCTTCAAAGGTCCTGATTCTACCGGACCACGATGATATGGTATACCCGATGTAACGTTACATGGCCTTACAACAGTGGAAGGTTGCCCCATATGTTTCCATCAAGACATTGGCAGGTGCCTCGATTGATCGGTCAACTACAAGTATCGATCCCTTTGCTAGTAGGTGCTCATCACGCTACCAGTAGTTAGTCGCTGAACGGACCCAATTAATTGACTACTATAAAACAATTTGCTTAATCCTGCCTTTTACTTACTGAAAAATACTCAGTAGTATTTACTCAACCAACTACCTATACTTCTATGACAATTCAACGCAAACTGGCCGCCGAGTTCGTGGGCACTCTATGGTTAGTTTTGGGCGGCTGTGGCAGCGCCGTGCTAGCAGCAGCCTATCCTGATCTGGGCATCGGCTTCGGCGGAGTAGCCCTAGCCTTTGGCTTAAGTGTACTGACCATGGCCTATGCCGTGGGCCGTATCTCGGGGGGACACTTCAACCCCGCCGTCACCGTGGGTTTAACCTTGGGTGGCAGTTTCGAGCCACGCCTGATCTTGCCTTACATCGGGGCTCAGGTAGCCGGGGGGGTAGCGGGGGCCGGACTGCTCTACCTAATCGCCAGCGGTAAGCCAGGCTTTGAGCTGGGTAATTTCGCGGCTAACGGCTACGGGTCGCACTCCCCGGGCGGCTATTCACTCACCGCGGCCCTGGTTAGTGAATTCATCCTGACGTTCATTTTTTTACTGGTCATTTTAGGGTCCACCCACAAAAAGGCCCCGCGGGAACTGGCCGGTTTAGCTATCGGTTTGTGTCTGACGTTGATTCACCTGGTCAGCATTCCGGTCACCAACACTTCGGTCAACCCGGCTCGTAGCACGAGTCAAGCCTTGTTTGTGGGGGGGTGGGCTCTAGAGCAACTGTGGCTATTTTGGTTAGCCCCGCTTGCGGGGGCGGCTCTGGCGGGTGTCTTCTATAAGCTCGTCTTAGATAACTCGGCTCGCGACCCGGACTGAAAACACATACTGATTAATTAGTGGGCTGGTAACAAACCACTGAAGTTGTTTCGGGGATCGCATCCCGAGGACCGCGTTCCAGGGTTTGTTGCCAGTCCATAGCTTAAAAAAGAGGGTTTCATACGAGTATTTGCTGATACCCGTTAACTCCGGTTTGTTCACATTCGACTACTTATTGCTTAAGGACGTCAGCTACGTCGACCACGTCAAAATCAGGGTTTGACTGGAAGAGGTGTTTTAGAATGGTAATGTGGCCATAGCCGAACAAAACCATGATCGACTTGTCAGTAGGACGAATGGCACGTAAGATGTTGGTGTAAATATGCAGATTGGTGCTGTACCAATTCGCGACTAGATCCGTACCGGGATAGTCGGACCCCTGGCCAATCCGCGTGGCATACGCCGTGTAGATCGCTGCGTTTTTAGTCAACTCTTCGTTCGAATTAATAAACCGGAATAGGTCAGTGATTGACTTCTCCTGCTGTGCGGCTACTATACCAGCCGCTGTGCCAGCCGCAAACTGATCCAAGGCCGCCAGTTGCGCTGTCTGGTTGTTCTCCTTGGCATATTTGGTAACCGCATCCAAGTCGAACGAACCTCGATAGTTGACGCAGGTTACCGTGGGTAAGTTGAGCCGTTTGGCCAATGGGTAGGCAATCTGATCGATTTCGTTAGTCCCCAGCTTGTATTGACTCTTTAGGTATTGCTGGTAGGCACTATCTATTTTGCTTTGTTTTTGGGTAGGCACTTCGATGCAGATTTGATTGGGAGCGAACTGACTCAACTGAGCTAGCAGCTGTTCAAGTTGCACCTGGCCTTGCCTGTCAGTGAGGTTAATCTGCTTATTTTGATAGACATCCTGCGTGGAGGGGTTGAAATGGACACTTCCTAATAGCAGTATTTTAATTTTAGGGGTAGCCCGTTGTTGGGCACATACATGAAGCGAGATGAACAACAAAAAAACGCCTGATAGATACTTATACATGTAGAATGAAGAGAATGGTTGTATGAGTAGCAAAGGTATTCGTTCTCTTCTCTGTTTTCGCATATGCTACCAACTCTGCTCGACTCCCCTTACTACTATCCTCATGAACGCCCCTCATTGGATGCAATACAAAAGGATTGATTTTTCTCAAATAGGAGCGTTTTTGTAAGACAGTTTAATAGGCAACATTTTTGTTCAGTATAACGAACTACTTAGAGGCCAAAATCTATAGCAGTCCGTAAAAATGAGCATTGTCTTAGTTTGATTTTCTGTATGCTACCCATCTGTAAAGAAATACGACTAGTACGACTATCTGAAGGGCTGCCCAAAACCAATTCCGATCCAGACTGTAACCAGTAAATGTCAGTAAAAACAAGGCAGCACCCAGTAACAGCGTCCAGTCCTTACGTCCTTTCCGCAGCGCGTAGTACATGCCTATAACAATGAGAATACGAGCAACCAATAATAATGCTACCATAGTGCTAGTTTTATCAGCTTAGTCGAAGTCGAACGGATAATCATTGCCATAAAGACGAACGTAACGATGAATGCGGCCATGAATGACTGGGGCCCCACTCCCCTACCGGCTAATTGGGAAGCGATTCGAAACCAGTGGTTAGGGGCGCATAATCGCGATTTTTATGTCAATTTCGTCATTTCCCTACTGGTTTTATGGGGTATTATTTCTTTTGGATCCGGTCTGGCCTAACCAAGTCTGGAGGAACAAAACCATCATTGAGCAAGTGATTGCTTGTGGTTTTATGCATCTTTATTTACGCTTTATGTACGTTCTCTATTAGGCAGCTGTCGGGGGGTTTCCCATAGAATTCTACTTCCCTTGGCGCTTTTAACTAGTTGAAAGAAATCAACCAGTTAAAGCAAACATACTAAGTGGGACTAGCTAAACTGTAACAACTCGTCAACCAACTTCAAAAAAAAGAGTAGCCCACTTATTCATATGCTAACCGCCGTCTATAATCCGTCCTTATTTTGATTAAGCACACCTGTTGAAGAACACCTTGGTCGACTTAACCCCATCGCTATCTAAATTGAATAGTGCCGAAGGAGAGAAAGGAGCAAAAAAGCCCGAACCAGTTATGGCTCGGGCGATTCACTAAATCAGGGTGGGATAGACTTAATTCGTTCGTAGTAACTTGACCTGCTGACGTTGGGTAGGCGTGCTTATTTGTAAGAGTAAAATCCCGGTACTAGCGCCCAGCGGCAAACTCACTCGCTCTAGGACACCCGCCTGGTCGATTCGTTGAGCATGTACCGGCTTGCCCTGT